>NZ_JAPSIW010000146.1 GCF_031178505.1 Streptomyces sp.
CCGGAGTACTGGGGCAGGGCGGCGGCGACGCCGAACTCGGGCGAGAAGTAGGCGATGCCGGCCGGGGGTTCGCCGGCGCCGAGCTCCCGCTGGTACCAGCGGGGGGCGTGCAGGTAGGTGTCGAGTTCCTCGGCGGCGGCGCGCAGCCGGGCCAGGAACTCCTCGTCGGCGGCGAGGGCGGCGAGCCGGGGCCCTTCGAGGGAGCCGAGGACCCGGACCGGGTCGGCGCCGGACGGGCCCCCGGGTGCGAGGGAGTCGAAGAGGGCGCGGGTGGGCTCGTGCCAGGACCAGCGCAGATTGTGCGCGAGGCCGGCGAGGGGCCGCAGGGGGTCGGGGAGGACGGGACGCACGGTGAATCGACGAATGGCCTTCACGGGACCACCTTCGCGCGCGGACCCGACGGAGCGGGCGCACCACGCTGTGCGCCCGGCGTGGCGGCGCGTTTTCCCCGGCGGAGCCGTTCGGAGGCGTCCTCGCCTGTCCGAACGGCGTCCTTGTCCGCTCGGCTACGCCCTAGTAGTTAACAAAGGACCGGATTGCCCTCGCGCGTACCGTGGAAGGCTCCTCCGGTAACGGCTCCGCGCACCCCTCAACCCGTCCGTCCCCCAGCCCCTTCATCCCTGTGGACACGCCATCCGAGTGAACGCGGACGGGAGCGGCGATGCCCGCCATGCACCGGCCGTCGGCGGAGCTAGAAAGAGCGCACCACCACCCGCACCCCCGTAACCCCGTCAGGTGATGCTGTGAATCCGCTCATGGGACGCATTCCCGTTCTGGACGTCCGTCCGTTGGTCGACTGTGGCCGGCGCCCCGCGAAGGCGGTGGTCGGTGAGACCTTCGAGGTGACGGCGACCGTCTTCCGCGAGGGTCATGACGCCGTCGCCGCCAATGTCGTGCTGCGCGGGCCGTCGGGCCGCCCTGGCCCGTGGACCCCGATGCGTGAACTCGCCCCGGGCACCGACCGGTGGGGTGCCGAGGTCACCCCGGACGCCGAGGGCCTGTGGACGTACACCGTGGAGGCGTGGAGCGACCCGGTCGCGACCTGGCGCCACGCCGCCCGGATCAAGATCCCGGCCGGGATCGACTCGGAGCTGGTCCTCGCGGAGGGGGCCGAGCTGCACGAGCGGGCCGCCAAGGGCGTGCCGAAGAAGGGCGGTGGCCGGGAGGCGGTGCTGGCCGCCGTGGACGCGCTGCGGGACGAGTCGCGTCCGGCGGCCGTGCGTCTGGCCGCCGCGCTGGCCCCCCGGGTGGTCGAGGCGCTCGACCGGCACCCCTTGCGCGAACTGGTCTCGGCCTCCCCGGCCTTGCCGCTGGTGGTGGAGCGGGAGCGGGCCCTCTTCGGTTCCTGGTACGAGTTCTTCCCGCGCTCGGAGGGCGTGCGGAAGGTCCGGGGCCGTACGGTGCAGGGGACGTTCCGGACGGCCGCCGAGCGGCTTCCGGCCATCGCCGCGATGGGTTTCGACGTGGTCTACCTGCCGCCGGTCCACCCGATCGGCGAGACGCACCGCAAGGGCCCGAACAACTCGCTGTCGGCCGGTCCGAACGACGTCGGCGTGCCGTGGGCGATCGGTTCGCCGGAGGGCGGGCACGACGCCGTGCACCCGGATCTGGGCACCATGGAGGACTTCGACGCCTTCGTGGCGCGCGCCCGTGAGCTGCGTCTGGAGGTGGCGCTCGACTTCGCGCTCCAGTGCTCGCCGGACCACCCGTGGGTGGAGAAGCACCCGGAGTGGTTCCACCACCGGCCGGACGGTTCGATCGCGTACGCGGAGAACCCGCCGAAGAAGTACCAGGACATCTACCCGATCGCGTTCGACAAGGACATGGACGGGATCGTCGCGGAGACCGTGCGGGTGCTGCGGCACTGGATGGACCACGGGGTGCGGATCTTCCGGGTGGACAACCCGCACACCAAGCCGGTGGTGTTCTGGGAGCGGGTGATCGGGGAGATCAACCGGGCGGACCCGGACGTGATCTTCCTGGCGGAGGCCTTCACCCGGCCGGCGATGATGCGGACGCTCGGCGCGATCGGCTTCCAGCAGTCGTACACGTACTTCACCTGGCGCAACACCAAGGAGGAGCTCACGGAGTACCTGACGGAGCTGTCGGGGGACGTGGCGGCGCAGATGCGGCCGAACTTCTTCGTGAACACCCCGGACATCCTGCACGCCTACCTCCAGCACGGCGGCCGGCCCGCCTTCGAGGTGCGGGCGGTGCTGGCGGCGACCCTGTCGCCGTCCTGGGGGATGTACGCCGGGTACGAGCTGTGCGAGGCCACCCCGGTGCGGGAGGGCAGCGAGGAGTACCTCGACTCGGAGAAGTACGAGCTGCGGCCGCGGGACTGGGAGGCGGCCGAGCGGGCGGGGGCCACGATCACCCCGCTGATCACCACCCTGAACCGGCTCAGGCGCCGTCACCCGGCGCTGCGCCGGCTGCGGAACCTGACCTTCCACGAGACGGACGACCCGCAGGTGATCGCCTACTCCAAGCGCACCGGTTCGAACACGGTTCTGATGGTCGTCAACCTCGACCCGCACCACACCCACGAGGCGACGGTCTCGTTGAACATGCCGGAACTCGGCCTCGACTGGCACGAGACCGTGCCGGTGCGCGACGAGCTCACCGGCGAGACCTATCACTGGGGCAGGGCGAGTTACGTGCGTCTGGAGCCGGGTGTCAGGCCTGCGCACGTCCTCGTCCTGCGACCGTCCCCGCAGACCGGAGGGTCACCCACCTCATGACTGTCAACGATCCCGTCCCCGACACCTTCGAGGACACCCCCGCCCAGGACCGCGATCCCGAGTGGTTCAAGCGGGCCGTCTTCTACGAGGTCCTCGTCCGGTCCTTCCAGGACAGCAACGGCGACGGCGTGGGCGACCTCAAGGGCATCACGTCCCGGCTCGACTACCTCCAGTGGCTGGGGGTGGACTGTCTCTGGCTGCCGCCGTTCTTCAACTCCCCCCTGCGGGACGGCGGCTACGACGTGTCGGACTACACCTCGGTGCTGCCCGAGTTCGGTGATCTCGCCGATTTCGTGGAGTTCGTGGACGCGGCCCACCAGCGCGGGATGCGCGTGATCATCGACTTCGTCATGAACCACACGAGCGACCAGCACCCGTGGTTCCAGGAGTCGCGGCGCGACCCGGACGGGCCGTACGGCGACTACTACGTCTGGGCCGACGACGACAAGCAGTACGCGGACGCCCGGATCATCTTCGTCGACACCGAGACCTCCAACTGGACCTTCGACCCGGTGCGCAAGCAGTACTTCTGGCACCGCTTCTTCTCGCACCAGCCGGACCTCAACTACGAGAACCCGGCGGTGCAGGAGGAGATCCTGTCGGCCCTGAAGTTCTGGCTGGACCTGGGGATCGACGGCTTCCGGCTGGACGCGGTGCCGTACCTGTACCAGCAGGAGGGCACCAACTGCGAGAACCTGCCGGCCACCCACGCCTTCCTCAAGCGGGTCCGCAAGGAGATCGACGACCACTACCCGGACACGGTGCTCCTCGCCGAGGCCAACCAGTGGCCGGAGGACGTGGTCGACTACTTCGGCGACTTCCGCTCGGGCGGCGACGAGTGCCACATGGCGTTCCACTTCCCGGTGATGCCCCGGATCTTCATGGCCGTGCGGCGCGAGTCGCGCCACCCGGTCTCCGAGATCCTGGCGAAGACCCCGGAGATCCCCTCCGGCTGCCAGTGGGGCATCTTCCTGCGCAACCACGACGAGCTGACCCTGGAGATGGTCACCGACGAGGAGCGCGACTACATGTACGCCGAGTACGCCAAGGACCCGCGGATGCGGGCCAACATCGGCATCCGGCGGCGCCTGGCCCCGCTCCTGGACAACGACCGCAAGCAGATGGAGCTGTTCACGGCCCTGCTGTTCTCGCTGCCTGGCTCGCCGGTCCTGTACTACGGCGACGAGATCGGCATGGGCGACAACATCTGGCTCGGTGACCGGGACGGGGTGCGCACCCCGATGCAGTGGACGCCCGACCGGAACGCGGGCTTCTCCTCCTGCGATCCGGGGCGGCTGTTCCTGCCGGCCATCATGGACCCGGTCCACGGCTACCAGGTGACCAACGTGGAGGCGGGGATGGCCTCGCCGTCCTCGCTGCTGCACTGGACGAAGCGGATGATCGAGATCCGTAAGCAGAACCGGGCGTTCGGCACCGGAACGTACACCGAACTCCCGTCGTCCAACCCGGCGGTGCTCGCCTTCCTCCGGGAAGCCGCCCCCGAAGAGGGCATGGACGCCGATCTGGTCCTCTGCGTGAACAACTTCTCGCGGTTCGCGCAGCCGACCGAGCTGGACCTGCGGCGCTACGCCGGCAACCACCCGGTGGAGCTGATCGGCGGGGTGCAGTTCCCGGCCATCGGCCAGCTTCCCTACCTCCTGACCCTTGCGGGACACGGGTTCTACTGGTTCCGTCTCAAGACGGGCTGACCTTCGGTCGGTTCGTCCGGCCCGGGGCGGGGCGGTCCCTCCGCCGTGCCCCGGGCACTGTCACCACCGCACGATCCAGGTCCGTCCGGGCCCCCACCCGGACCCGTACGGATCTTCCCTTTCCGACACGTCCCGCACATCCGGACAGCCACAGCCGCAATCCGGGACAATCTGCGCATTTGAATACCTACGACAGTCATCTGCGCACCCCGGGGAAAGGACGCGATGCCATGCCGGAGACCGCATCCACGACCCGGGCCACGGACGCCCTCCTGCCGTCCCTCACACCCCTGCTCCACGAATGGCTGCCCCGGCAGCGCTGGTTCGCGGGCAAGGGCCGCCGGGTCACGGGATTCGCCCTGGACACGGCCACCGAGCTGCTGCCCCTGGACGGCGCCGGCCCGGGCCTCCTCCATCTGCTCGTCCGGGTCGAACAGCCCAGCCGCCCGAGCGGCACCCCGGCCGACTGCTACCAGATCCTCCTGGGGGTACGGAGTCAACTGCCGCCCCGGCTCGCCCCCGCCCTCATCGGCCGCGTCCGGCAGGGCCCGCTCGCCGGACGCGCGGTCTACGAGGCGCTGCGCGACCCCCGGCTCGCCGGACTGCTCTACGAACGGCTGCGCACCCCGGGCCGCATCGGCACCCTGCGCTTCCACGCCACCACCGCCCTGCCGGCAGCCCTCGCCCCCCGGGTCCTGGACGCCGAGCAGTCCAACTCCTCGCTCGTGTACGGGGACTCGTACATCCTGAAGATCTTCCGCCGGATCAGCCCCGGCGCCAACCCGGACCTGGAACTGCCCCTCGCCCTCGGCCGGGCCGGATGCGCCCGGGTGCCCGCCCCGGTCGCCTGGTTCGAGTCGGGGGCCGCCACCCTCGGCGTGCTCCAGCCCTACCTGGCGGACTCCCGGGACGGCTGGCGCCTCGCCCTCGACGCCCTCGCCTCCGGGCAGGATTTCACCCGCCAGGCGCTCGCTCTGGGCCGGGCCACCGCCGAGGTGCACCTCGCCCTCGCCGAGGCCCTGCCCACCGAGCGGCTGCGGCCCTCCGACACCGAGCACCTCGCCTCCGCGATGGACCGGCGGCTGCACACGGCGGCGCAGGCGGTGCCGGCGCTCCTGCCGTACGTACCGGGCCTGCGTGCGGTCTTCGCCGCGGCGAGCGGGGCGGCCGGCGCGGGCATCGTCCAGCGCATCCACGGCGACCTGCACCTCGGGCAGACGCTGCGGGGCTCCGACGGCGCCTGGGCGGTCATCGACTTCGAGGGCGAGCCGGCGAAGCCCCTCGACGAACGGCGCCGGCCGCAGCCCACGGTCCGGGACGTGGCCGGCATGCTCCGCTCCTTCGACTACGCGGCCCGCACCCACCGGCCGTGGAACGCCGACTGGGCGGCCCGCTGCCGGGCCGCCTACTGCACCGGCTACGCGCAGGTGTCCGGGACCGACCCCCGGGCCGATCCGGCGCTGCTGCGGGCCTACGAGACGGACAAGGCGGTGTACGAGGTGGTCTACGAGGCCCGTCACCGCCCCGACTGGCTGCCGGTGCCGATGTCCGCCATCGAACGCCTGGCCGCCTCCGTCCCGTGACCCGGCCGGGCCCAACCCCCCGGTGCCCGCCGGCCGCACCACCCGTTCGGGGCAGCGCGGTGTCCCGCCGTCCGGCCCACCGCCTGCGGAGAGGCCCGCGCGCCCCGTTCGGCCGAGTTTCCCCGGCCCCCCGAGGGCCGTTCAGTACCCGTATCCCCTCACTCCGTCCCCCGTCCCCCGCTCCCCAGGAGGCACCCCTGTGACCGCCCGCCCCGCAGGCAAGACGGCCCCCCGCACGAAGACCCCCGCGCCGGACCGGACCGCCGTACGGAAGGCGCCACCCCTCGACCCCGGCGACCGGGGCCGGCTGCTCGCCGGTGAGCACCACGACCCGCACGCCCTGCTCGGCGCCCACCCGGTCCGCGGCGGGGTGGTGATCCGCGTGCTCCGCCCCTGGGCCCGGGAGGTCACCGTCCTGGCGAAGGGCCGCCGGATCACCCTCCACGACGAGGGCGACGGCCTCTTCTCCGGCCTGCTGCCGCTGCTGCGCAAGGTCCCCGCCTACGAGCTGCGGGTGCGCTACGACGGCGACGAGATCGCGCTCCACGACCCGTACCGCTTCCTGCCGTCCCTCGGCGAGCTGGACCTGCACCTCATCGGGGAGGGCCGGCACGAGGAGCTGTGGACGGCCCTCGGCTCCCGCGTCATGACGCACGAGGGCGTGGCCGGCACCCGCTTCGCCGTGTGGGCGCCGAACGCCCGCGGCGTGCGGGTCACCGGTGACTTCACGCACTGGGGCACGGGTCTGCCGATGCGCTCGCTCGGCGGGACCGGGGTGTGGGAGCTGTTCGTGCCCGGCCTCGGTGAGGGCACCGTCTACAAGTACGACATCACCCGGCCGGACGGCTCGCACACCCTGCGCGCGGACCCGATGGCCCGCCGCACCGAGTGCCCGCCGAACACGGCGTCGATCGTCACCGAGTCGCACTACGCGTGGGGCGACACCGAGTGGATGGAGCGGCGCGGCCGGCGGCCCCACCACGAGTCGCCGCTCTCCGTCTACGAGGTGCACCTGCCGTCCTGGCGGCCGGGGCTCACCTACCGCCAGCTCGCCGAGCAGCTCCCCGCCTACGTGCGGGACCTCGGGTTCACGCACGTGGAGTTCATGCCGGTCGCCGAGCACCCCTTCGGCGGCTCCTGGGGTTACCAGGTCACCGGCTTCTACGCGCCGACGGCCCGGATGGGCACCCCGGACGACTTCAAGTACCTGGTGGACGCGCTGCACCGGGCCGGGATCGGCGTCCTCATGGACTGGGTGCCGGCGCACTTCCCGAAGGACGACTGGGCGCTCGCCGAGTTCGACGGGCGGCCGCTGTACGAGCACCCGGACCCGCGCCGCTCGCACCACCCGGACTGGGGGACCCTGGAGTTCGACTACGGCCGCAAGGAGGTGCGGAACTTCCTCGTGGCCAACGCGGTCTACTGGTGCCAGGAGTTCCACATCGACGGGCTGCGGGTGGACGCGGTGGCCTCGATGCTCTACCTGGACTACTCGCGCGAGCACGGCGAGTGGGTGCCGAACGAGTACGGCGGCCGGGAGAACCTGGACGCGGTGGCCTTCCTGCAGGAGATGAACGCGACGGTGTACCGGCGCTGCCCGGGGATCATCACCTTCGCGGAGGAGTCCACGGCCTGGGACGGGGTGACCCGGGCGACCGACCAGGTCGGGCCGGGCGGCTTCGGCGGCCTGGGCTTCGGCATGAAGTGGAACATGGGCTGGATGCACGACTCCCTCCAGTACGTGCAGAAGGAGCCGGTGCACCGCAAGTACCACCACCACGAGATGACCTTCTCGATGGTGTACGCGTACAGCGAGAACTACATCCTGCCGATCTCGCACGACGAGGTGGTGCACGGCAAGCGGGCCCTGGTGTCGAAGATGCCGGGCGACTGGTGGCAGCAGCGCGCCAACCACCGGGCCTACCTCGGCTTCATGTGGGCGCATCCCGGCAAGCAGCTGCTCTACATGGGGCAGGAGTTCGCCCAGGGGGCGGAGTGGTCGGCGGACCACGGGCCGGACTGGTGGCTGCTGGACCCGGCGTACGGTGCGGAGCCGGACCACCGGGGCGTGCGGGACCTGGTCCGCGACCTGAACACGGTGTACACGGCGACCCCGGCCCTGTGGGAGCGGGACACCGTCCCGGACGGTTTCGAGTGGGTGGTGGGGGACGCGGCCGACGACAACGTCTTCGCGTTCCTCCGCTTCGACGGCTTCGGCTCCCCGCTGCTGGCCGTCTCCAACTTCTCCCCCGTGGTGCGGCACGACTTCCGGCTCGGGGTGCCGGACACGTTCGCCGCCTGGGCGGAGGTCCTGAACACGGACGCGGCCCGGTACGGCGGCTCGGACGTGGTGGGCACCGACCCGGTGAAGACCGAGTCGGTGCCGTGGCACGGCCGCGGGTCGAGCGTGCGGATGACGCTGCCGCCGCTGGCGACCGTGTGGCTCAGGCCGGCCTGACCGGCGGCCCGGGCGGGGGTGTGGTCAGGCCCGCCTGACCACACCCAGACGCTGCGTGGCCCGGGTCAGCGCCACGTACAGGTCGTTGACGCCGTGCGGCCCGGCGGCCCGGATGGCGTCGGGGTCGACCACGAGGACCGTGTCGAACTCCAGGCCCTTGGCCTGCCGCGGGTCGAGGAGGACCACCGGCCGGGTGAGGTCCGGCGCCGGGCCGTGCGAGGCGCCGGGCAGCGCGGCGAGCAGCCCGGGGTGGAGTTCCGGCGGGGCGATGACGGCGAGCCGGCCCTCCTCGCGCAGTTCGGCGGCGACCGCGTCGGCGGTCTCCTTCACCGGGTCGGCGGCCGTCCGCTCCCACGGCTCGACGCCGGTGGAGCGGACGGAGCGGGGCGGCTCGAAACCGGGGTCGGTCTCGCGGCGCACAGCGGCGGCCACCGCCATGATCTCGGCGGGCGTGCGGTAGTTGACGCCGAGCCGGACCAGCTCCCAGCGGTCCTCCACGTAGGGGGTGAGGATCTCCTCCCAGGAGCCGACGCCGGCCGGGTCGCCGGTCTGCGCCGGGTCGCCCACCAGGGTCATGGAGCGGGTGGGGCTGCGGCGCATGAGGAGCCGCCACAGCATGGCGGACAGTTCCTGCGCCTCGTCCACGATGATGTGCCCGAAGGCCCAGGTGCGGTCGGCGGCGGCCCGTTCGGCGGCGGTGCGGTGGTCGGCCTCCTCGTGCCGTTCGGCGAACCTCTCGGCGTCGATGATGTCGTGGGCGGACAGCACCTCGGAGGCGTCCTCGTCGACCTCCTCCTTGTCCTCGAACTCGTAGGTGCGCGAGGCGTAGCTGACGTCGAGGACCCCCTGGGCGTACTGGATGCGCCGCTGGCGTTCGGCCTCCTCGGCGGCGCGGGCGGCCGAGTCGTCGTGGCCGAGGAGTTCGGCGGCCTCGTCCAGGAGCGGTACGTCGGCCGGGGTCCACGGCCCGCCGTCGCGGCGGATCGCGGCGGCGTCCTCCTCGGGGAGGTGGGTGGGTTCGGCGAGGTAGTCGGCGAGGAAGTCCTCGGGGGTGAGGGCCGGCCAGAGGGTGTCGATCGCCGCGTGGACGTCGGGGTTGGCGGCGACGCCCTTGGCGAGGAGCGCCCGGTCGTCGGGTCCGAGGAAGTTGGGGCCGCCGTAGGGGTCGGCGCCGATGCGGTCGGCGAGCTGTTCGGCGAGCGCGTCGAGGATCCGGAACACGAAGGACGGGCGGGCCAGGTTGTGCGGGAGGGCCTGGGCGCGGGCGTGGTGGCGGGCCTCCAGGGCCATGTCCCAGTCGATGACCAGGTCGCCGTCCTCGTGCGGGACGGTGAGCGGCTCCCCGCGCTCGGGGACCCGCTGCCGGTCGCGTACGGCGGCGGCGAGCGCCCCGGCCATGGCGGCGGCGCCCTTCACGGCGGCGGCACGCGGGGTGTCGGTGCCGGTGGCGTGGACGCCCGGGTACAGCTCGGCGGGGGTGGCGAGCAGGACGCCGGTCTCGCCGAGGGAGGGCAGCACGTTGCCGATGTAGCCGAGGAAGGCCGGGTTGGGGCCGACGATGAGGACGGCGCGGCGGGCGAGCTGCTCGCGGTGGGCGTAGAGGAGGTACGCGGCCCGGTGCAGGGCCACGGCGGTCTTGCCGGTGCCGGGGCCGCCCTCCACGACGAGGACGCCGTGGTGCGGGGAGCGGATGATGGCGTCCTGCTCGGCCTGGATGGTCTGCACGATGTCGTGCATGCGGCCCGTGCGGGCGGCGTCGAGGGCGGCGAGCAGCACCTCGTCGGCGTCGCTGTTCTCGTGGCCGGTGCGGGTGGTGTCCGTGAGGTCGAGGACCTCGTCGTGGAGGGAGACGACCTCGCGGCCCTTGGTGGTGATGTGCCGGCGGCGGGCCAGGCCCATGGGCTCGTGCCCGGTGGCGAGGTAGAAGGGGCGGGCGATCTCGGCACGCCAGTCGACGACGAGGGGCGTACGGTCGGCGTCGTCCTCGCGGATGCCGATGCGGCCGATGTGGTGGTCGCGGCCGTCGCGGAAGACGAGCCGCCCGAAGCAGAGCCCGCTCTCGCCCGCGTCGAAGGCGGCGAGCAGCCCGGACTGCTCGGCGACCAGGACGTCCCGCTCCAGACGCGACTGGGCGCTTCCGGTCCCGGGCGTGGCCAGCGCCCGGGCGACGCCGGCCTCGGCCTGGTCCCGCAGGTCGTCGAGCCGCGCGTAGAGCGAGGTGATGAATTTCTGCTCATCCCGAATTGGCTCGGTTGACAATTCCACTCCCAGCGCGATACAGTAAGTTTATTGAATCCATCCGCGCCCCCTTCACAGGCGAGCCGCACGGAGACACGGAATTCATCAATATACGCGACACGAAGCCCCGGACACCAATTATCTCGTCCGGGGCTTTTTTGTGCCCGTGGGCTTCAGGCGAGTACCTCCGCCAGCTCCTCCATGAGGCGCCGCTCGGGGCGGGCGCCGACGAGCGACGTCACCGGTTCGCCCGCCCGGAAGACCATCAGCGTCGGAGTGGCGAGCACCCCGTAGCGCAGGGTCGTCGCCGGATTGCGGTCGCCGTCGATCTCCACGATCCGCAGCCGCTCCGCCTCCTCGGCCGCCAGGGAGCCCAGGACCGGCCTCAGCTGCCGGCAGGGCCCGCACCGCTCGGCGGTGAACTTCACCAGGACCGGCCGGTCCGCGCCGAGCACCTCCGCGGCGAAATCCGCGTCCGTGACCTCGTCCACGCCGTGCGCGTACGTCGTCATGCCGTCACTCCCGTCTCGTCGGTCTCCTCGGCACCGCCGGGGTGGGTGCCGAGGGCGCAGCGGGGTTCCGGGCCGTGCGGGAGTTCCGCCTCGGCCCGCAGCAGCTGGGCGCCCACCTGGGCACGCACGGTCCGGAGCTGTTCGATGAGCCCGTCCAGCTCGTCGGGCTTGCGCCGGTGGACCGCGATCGGGGCCGGGCACGCGTCGCCGGCCGGATGGCCCGCCCGCGGGCACCACACGAACGGCCGCGTCTCCTCCAGCTCGAAGCCGAAGTCCCGCAGGGTCCGGATCTGCCGCAGGAGCCGAAGGTCGGCCTCGTCGTAGG
>NZ_JAPSIW010000830.1 GCF_031178505.1 Streptomyces sp.
AGTCGTGCTGCCAATTACACCATAGGCCACTGGTGGTTTAGACCAGTTGGTACCCCCGACCGGATTCGAACCGGCGCTACCGCCTTGAGAGGGCGGCGTGCTAGGCCGCTACACAACGGGGGCCCTAGCGATCCTGCATCGAGATCACCGGGTGCGACCCTGGTGATCCCGCGGGAAGGATCTGTACCCCCGACCGGATTCGAACCGGCGCTACTGCCTTGAGAGGGCAGCGTGCTAGGCCGCTACACAACGGGGGCTTTGTGGAATGATCCACGGTTGCAGATGAGCTCTGCGAGCTGGCCTACCTGGACTCGAACCAAGACTAACTGAACCAGAATCAGTCGTGCTGCCAATTACACCATAGGCCACCGGGGCGCCTTCCCCACCAGGGGGATCTTGCTCGGCTTGCGCTTTCCGGGTTCTTGCCTTTCGGCTTGCTCCCCTCGGCGCAGGAAGAACATTACCCGAAGGTGGACCGGGCTCCAAAACGGGTATGCCCGCCGAGCAGCGCCGGGAGCTGGTGGAGGTCCGTGATGCGGCTGAGCTCGGGGCGCCCGCCGGTGCCCGCCCGGTCCAGCCAGATGCCCACGAGCCCCGCCTCCACGGCGCCCCGGGCGTCGATGTCGGGCTGGTCCCCCACGTACGCCACCTGGTGCGGGGGCAGGCCCAGGGCCGTACAGGCCGCGTGGAAGGCCTCCGGGGCCGGCTTGGCCACCCCGAGCTCGGCGGCGCACAGGACGGCTTCGAAGCGGTCCCGGATGCCGAGGAGCCGCAGCTTGCGCTCCTGGTTGTGGATGCTGGAGTTCGACAGGACGGCGTGACGGTAGTCACGGGACAGCAGGTCGAGCACGGGAACGGTGTCCGGGAAGAGGCTCCAGGCGGCCTCGTAGTGCCGCACGTACCGGTCGAACCAGCCGTCGGCCTCGTCGGCGGTCAGCTCGGGCCTGCCGAGGAAGTCCCTGACCCGGTCCCGCCGCTGCTCGCGGAAGTCGCCGCCCTCGGTCTCGAAGCGCCGCCAGTGCAGGGTGGTCAGCTCGCGCCAGCGGTCCAGGGCCGCCTCGGCCGTGTCGTAGGACGCGAGGAGCCCCTCCGCGGCCAGGTGGTCGCGCATGCCGCGGGTGTCCGCGGTGGCGTAGTCGAAGATCGTGTCGTCGATGTCCCAGAGCACCGCGCGGATCGTCATGGAACGACGGTACCCCCGTCCCGGGAAGGGGCGGGGGTACCGGACGTGCACGGGCCGTTACGCGGAGAGCTTGGCCAGGGCCGCGTCGATCCGGGCCAGGGTGCGCTCCTTGCCGAGGATCTCCAGGGACTCGAAGAGCGGCAGGCCGACCGTGCGGCCGGTGACGGCGACGCGGACCGGGGCCTGGGCCTTGCCGAGCTTGAGGCCGTGGGCCTCGCCGGCGGCCAGGACGGCGTTCTTGAGCGACTCGGGGTCGCTCCAGTCGGCGCCTTCGAGCTTCTCGCGGGCGGTGGTGAGCAGGGCCGCGGGCTCGCCCTTCATCGCCTTGTCCCACGACGCCTGGTCGAAGACCGGCTCCTTCAGGAAGAGGAAGTCGACGTTGGCCGTGATCTCCGAGAGGACGGTGAGGCGCGTCTGGGCGTGCGGGGCGATGGCCTCCCAGGCGGCGCGGTCGAAGTCCTCGGGCGCCCAGGGGGCGTGCGGGGCGCGGAGCCAGGGCTCGCAGGCCTCCGCGAAGGCCTTCACGTCCAGCATGCGGATGTGGTCGGCGTTGATCGACTCGGCCTTCTTGAGGTCGAAGCGGGCCGGGTTGGCGTTCACGTCGGCGATGTCGAACTTCTCGACCATCTCCGGGACGGTGAAGATGTCCTGGTCGGCGGAGAAGGACCAGCCGAGCAGGGAGAGGTAGTTCAGCAGGCCCTCGGGGAGGAAGCCGCGCTCCCGGTAGAGGTTGAGGGAGGCCTGCGGGTCACGCTTGGAGAGCTTCTTGTTGCCCTCGCCCATCACGTACGGCAGGTGGCCGAAGGCCGGGATCTCCTTGGCGACGCCCAGCTCGATCAGCGCCTTGTAGAGCGCGATCTGGCGCGGGGTGGAGGAGAGCAGGTCCTCGCCGCGCAGGACGTGGGTGATCTCCATCAGGGCGTCGTCGACCGGGTTGACCAGGGTGTAGAGCGGGGCGCCGTTGGCCCGGAGGATGCCGTAGTCCGGCACGTTCTCCGGGGTGAAGGTGAGCTCGCCGCGGACCAGGTCGGTGAAGGTGATCGGCTCGTCGGGCATCCGGAAGCGGACGATCGGCTCGCGGCCCTCGGCCCGGTACACCTCGATCTGCCCGGCGGACAGCTCGCGGCAGTGGCCGTCGTAACCGGAGGGCCGGCCGGCGGCGCGGGCGGCCTCGCGGCGCTCGTCCAGCTCGGTGGTGGTGCAGTAGCAGTGGTACGCGTACCCGCCGGCGAGCAGCTTGTCGGCGACGTCCTTGTAGATGTCCATCCGCTGCGACTGACGGTACGGCGCGTGGGGGCCGCCGGTCTCCGGGCCCTCGTCCCAGTCGAGGCCCAGCCAGCGCAGCGAGTCGAGCAGCTGCTGGTACGACTCCTCCGAGTCGCGGGCCGCGTCGGTGTCCTCGATGCGGAAGACCATGGTGCCCTGGTTGTGCCGGGCGAAGGCCCAGTTGAAGAGGGCGGTGCGGACCAGGCCCACGTGGGGGTTGCCGGTCGGCGAGGGACAGAAACGGACGCGGATGTTCGCGTTAGCCACGCTTGATCACCCTATTGGTGAGAGTGCCGATGCCTTCGATGGTGACGGCGACCTCGTCGCCGACGTTGAGGGGTCCGACCCCGGCGGGGGTGCCGGTGAGGATGACGTCGCCGGGGAGCAGCGTCATGGCCTCGGTGATGTGGACGACGAGGTCCTCGACGGAGCGGATCATGTCGCTCGTGCGGCCGAGCTGGCGCTGTTCGCCGTTG
>NZ_JAPSIW010000147.1 GCF_031178505.1 Streptomyces sp.
CCGCCGAGAGCGTGCCGGCGATCATCATCGTCGACCGCACGCCGAGCAGCGACATCACGTACGGCGAGACCACGCTGTACGAGACCGGGTGCATCCCGCCGTACCAGGCGAGGTTGTACGCGGAGTCCGGGTGCCGTCCCACGAACTCCGCCCACGCGTCCTGCGCGGCGAGGTCGCCGCCGCTGTTCGCGAAGAAGAAGAACCACAGCACGTGGGTGAGGGCGGCGAGCCCGGTGGCCACCAGGACCGGGTAGCGGCGCTTACGCCGTCGGGCGGGCACGGGCGCCTCCGAGGCCGTCCGCTGCGCGGGAAGAAGGATTCGCGGAGGGGAAGAGAACTCCGGCCCGGTCTGGGCGCGTGTCGGCTCGGCGGTGGTCACTGCGGCCCTTTCCCGTGCTTCCTGTCTCTTCGTCCTCGCGTGCTTCTCGTCCCCAGGAAAAGCTAACAGCAGGGCGCCCCGGAGGTCCGGGGCGCCCATCCGACCGGGTGGCTCCCCGGTCGTCCGCCGTATGCCGTACGGCCCTGCCCGCGCTCAGCCGAGCCGCGTCAGCTTCTTGTCGAAGCCCGGCTCCACCAGGTCCCTCTGCAGGGCCACCGGCGCGCTCACCTTGCCCGCGCCCTCGCCGATGGAGACCTGGCCGACGACGTCGCCCGCCTTGGCGGAGTGCGGGACGGCCTTGCCGCCGTCGGTCAGCTCCAGCTTCACCCGGAGGCCGGGCCAGCCGACCGCCTTGAGCTCCTTGGTCGCCACCACCGGGGTCCGGCCGCCGAGGCCGTCGTCCACGTGGCCGAGGACCTGGCCCTCACGGACGACGGGGGCGGAGGTGACGTCGGCCTGGGCCTTCTGGATGAGCTTGAGGCTGTTGTCGATGGCGAGCTGCAGCTTGTCGTGGAGCAGCCGCGCGTCCTTCGCGCCCATGACGATGCCGAGGATGCGGCGGTCCTTGCCGTCCACGACGGTGTTCGCGGACCAGAGCAGGTTGCCGCCGGCGGGGGTGGAGGAGCCGGTCTTGATGCCGCTCACCCCCGGCTCCAGCAGGATGTTGTTGTTGTTCTCGATGCGGCCGGGGATGCCCTCGACGGTCAGGTTCGGCATGTTCACGATCTCCCGGAACACGTCGTACTGCATGACCGCCCTCGCCAGCTTCAGCTGGTCCAGCGGGGTCGACACGGTGCTGTCGGAGAGGCCGGACGGGTCCGTGTACGTCGACTGGGTCATGCCCAGGTCCTTGGCGGCCGCGTTCATCTTGCGGACGAACGCCTCCTCGGAACCGGCGTCCCAGCGGGCCAGCAGCCGGGCCACGTTGTTGCCCGAGGGGATCATCAGGAGCTGGAGGAGTTCCTTCTCCGAGTAGGTCTGGCCCTCCGCGATCTGGGCCGTCGACTCGTCCTTCGCCTTGGCCTGCTCGCCGGCCTTCTTGTCGACGGAGATCTCGGGGCCCTGCTGCTTCCCCTTGATCGGGTGGTCGCGGAGGATCACGTACGCGGTCATCGTCTTGGCGACGCTGGCGATGGGGGCCGGCTTCTGCGGTCCGTACGTCCCCATGGAACCGACGCCCTCGACCTCGACCGCGCCCTGCCCCTCGTGGGGCCACGGCATCCGCAGTTCGCCGCCCTGGAAGGTGAAGGTCGGCGCGGCCGTGAGGGTCAGCGCGGGCGCGGGCAGCGGGCGGACCATCTGCGCGATCGCAAAGACGATCAGGAGCAGAAGGACCAGCGGCGTCCAGATCCGCAGCCGGCGCATGGTCGTCCGCAGGACGGTCGGCGGCGGGGGCGGGGTGTTCGTCAGCTCGGCCAGCAGGTCGAGCGGGGGCAGCGGCGGCATCGGCTGCTGCCGGGTCCGCTCCGGCTCGCTGAGCGACGCCGGACCCGCGGGAGCGGCGGCGGATGCGGCGGCAGCGCCGGGGGCCTGGGCGCCGGCCGGGGGCGTGGCCTCCGGCCCGGCGGCGGGCGCGGTGCCCTTCGCCTTCTGGGAGGCCCAGGACGGCGTGGAGGCGGCCCTGGACGCGGCCGGGGCCGTGGGGCCGGCGGAGGCCGCCGGGGACTTCGGGGCCTCCTGCGGCTTCCGCTCGGCCGGGATGTCCGGGCGCAGGGGTACGAAGGTGCTCGTGCGCTCGCTGTCGGAGTCGGGGCCCGCGTCCGGGGCGTCGCCGCCGGACGCGCCGCCCTTGGGGCCGCGCAGGTCCTGCGGGAGCTTCAGGGCGGTCGTCGGCTGGTCCACGGCGGGAGCGGGCGCCACCGGCGGGCGGACCGCGCGGAACATCGTCGTCGGCTGGTCGACCGGCTCCTCCGCCGGGGCCCCGGCGCTCCCGGCCCGGCGGGAGGCCGGAGAACCGGCCGCGTCGCCGGAGTCACCCGCGTCCTCGGAGTCCACGGGGCCGGCGGAGTCGGCGGCACCGGCGGACTCCTCCCGGGCCTTCACCGGCTCGCCGGAGGCCGGCGTCCCGGAGGACGGTGCCTCGTCGGCCTTGCCCGCCGTCTCCGGCTTCCCGTCCTCCGGGGCCGCCGCCCCGGCGTCGCCGGACCGCTCGTCGGCCGCCGTCCCCTCGGCGGGCGCCGCGGCGGACGGACCGGCGGGCCTCTCCGCGCCCTCGTCCTCCGCCGTCGCGACCCAGGCCGCCACCGCCGCCTTCAGGCGCTCACTGCCCGCCTCACCGGTCTCCGCGCGCTCCTCCGCCTCCGCGGTGGGCTCCGGGGCCGGCTCCGGGCCGGCGTCGTCCTCGGGCGTGCGCGGCGTCAGGCTCTTGAACACGGCTGTCGGCTGGTCGACCTGGACCGGGGCGGAACGCCGCGGAACCCCGCTGCCCGGGTCCGTCGTCTCCTGCGACGAACCCTGCTGCTCCGCTCTGTCGGGGGACTCGCCCGCCACCGTGCCTCCTCCATGCGTCATACGTACGTCCGAACCGTCTACCAGTGTCCTGTGTGAACCCCTTGGCTCCCGTGCTAGACGAGAACGACATACCTACTGGTTCCCGGACGAACCACCCGGGCACTCTCGACAGATGAATGTGAGAGGGGTCACCCTGTCATTCATCCACGCGGGGAGGCATGGATGGGCAGGAGCCGCAGAACACTTCCGGAGGAGCTTCTGCTGCTCGCTCTGGACCCGACCACGGGTACCACAGCGCAGCCGCAGTCGCTCGACCTCGGCCTGGCCGGAGCACAGCTAGTGGAGCTGGCTCTGGCAGGACGGATAGCCCCTGACGGGGATCGTATCGCCGTGGTGATGCCACGGCCGACCGGAGATCCGACCCTGGACTCCGCACTGGAACTGCTGCGCAGGCGCGGCAGTCCGGTACGGGCCGTCCACTGGATCGGCGGGCCCCGACTGGGGCTTCGCCAGACGTATCTCTCGCATCTGGAGCGATGCGGCATGGTGCATGCCGTGGAGGGCCAGATGTGCGGGGTGCTGCCGACGACTCGCTACCAGGCGACGGACACGGCGATCAGCCGGGAGATCAAGGCCCGGCTGGACAGTGCGATCCGCACCGGCGTACCGCCGGACCCGCGGACCGCGGCGCTCGCCGCACTGGCCCACGCGGTCGGTCTCGGCAAGCACCTGTACCCCGGCAACGAAGGACGGTCGTCGCGGTCCCGGCTGCGCGACCTGATCCGGCACGACCCGATGGGCGGTCTCGTGGCGCACGCCGTGATGGACGTCCAGAACGGGGTGGCGGCCCAGCCACGCCGCGGCGCCTCGGGCGTTCCCGCCCAGCCGCGCGGCAGCATGGCCCGCGCCGCCGCACACTGACGTACGGCACGCACCGCCGGCACGCCGAGCACCATGGCACCACCCGCACCACGGCACGCCGAACACCACCGCACCACCCGCACCACTCACCGTACGGACACCACCCCCGTACGAGCAGCACCCCTGGCACCATGCGGCCCGGGCGGGACGCCTCACGCGTCACCGTCCGGGCCGCACAGCTGTGCGGGGCGGCCCGACGGCCGCCCCGCACACGTGCGTTGTGCCCGTTTCCCAGCGCACACCGCTCCTTTGGTGGCAGTCTGCCAAGCGGTAGACACTCACAGCTACCCAGCAGACAGCCGGAGGTGCAGTTTCCGTGGCGTCCAACGTCAACCCCACCGTCAGGCGACGCCGATTGGGACAGGAGCTGCGCAAGCTCCGGGAGGCGAAAGGCATGACGGCCGAGCAGGTCGCCGAGCGCCTCCTCGTCTCCCAGTCCAAGATCAGCCGCTTGGAGAACGGCCGCCGTTCCATCAGCCAGCGTGACGTCCGTGACCTGTGCGGCGTGTACGAGGTCGAGGACGAGCACATGGTCAACTCGCTGATGCAGATGGCCAAGGACTCCCGCCAGCAGGGCTGGTGGCACGCCTTCGGCGACATCCCGTACAGCGTCTACATCGGCCTGGAGACGGACGCCGAGAGCCTGCGCGTCTACGAACCGCAAGTCATCCCCGGCCTGCTGCAGACCCACGCGTACGCGGAGGCCGTGATCTCCGGCGCGCTGCCGGAGTCCACGCCGGCGGAGATCGAGAAGCGCGTCACCGTCCGCACCCGGCGCCAGGAGCGGATCCGGGACGAGGAGCGTCCGCTGCGGCTGTGGGCGGTCATCGACGAGGGCGCCCTGCGCCGGGTCGTCGGCGGCAAGCAGCTGATGGTCGAGCAGCTGGAGCACCTGATCGAGCAGTCGCTCCTGCCGCACGTGACGGTGCAGGTGCTGCCCTTCGAGATGGGCGCGCACCCGGGGATCAGCGGTCAGTACTCGATCCTGGAATTCCCCGACGCCTCCGATTCGAGCGTCGTCTACATCGAGGGCGTGACGAGCGACCTCTATCTGGAGAAGGCTCCGGATGTGGCCAAATACTCCCTGATGTACGAGCACCTGCGGGCGCAGGCGCTGAATGTGGAACAGACCCGGGAGTTCATCGCGAAGCAGGCCAAGGTGTACGCCCAGGGGTGACCGGAACGCGGTCGCCGGGGTGGGGGCCGGTACGGTACACCGCCCACCGCTCTGCGCGGAACCCCCGGCTGGAATATGCCACCCGGTCGTGTGAACGCCGGTCCCGCGGCCCGGGGCCGGCGAGTAGCGTCGATCACGCCATCGAGACCACGGTGGCACGACCTACGGGCAGAACCGGAGTTGAGCAGTATGGCGATTATTCAGGGCGCTACGGACACCTGGACGAAGTCCTCGTATTCCGGCGGGAACGGAGCCTGCGTCGAAGTGCGGTCCCCCGTCGTCGCCGCCGTCGCGGTGCGGGACTCCAAGGCTCCCGAAGGCCCGTCCCTCTCTTTCGGACCGGGCTCGTGGAACGTTTTCGTCGGCCAGGTGAGCAACGGGACCCTCTGATTCCCTACGCGCCTCCCGAGGAGCCCTCTCGTCCGGTCCGCCGTCCTGGCCGAGGGGGCTCACGCATGTCCGCCGCCTGACCCACCGCCCGGCCCGAGCCCCCGTCCAGGGGGCTTTCGCGTGTCCGCGTCACACCCCTCCAAGGTTCACACACATGAACCTGAGTCAGCAAAGCGAACGATTTTACTTTCCCTTGACCCGCCACCGCGTTGTCTACGCACCCCAACTCCCCACACGATGAACGGCGTTCACAAGGCGGATTATCAAGGCGGACCAGAACCCCTGGAGGGGGCTCCATGAACAGTCTCGACTGGGCCGTGCTCATCGGCTACTTCGGCGTGATGGTCGCGATCGGCGTGTGGTCCCACAAGCGGGTGGACGACGTCTCCGACTTCTTCACCGCCGGCGGGCGCATGCCCTGGTGGCTCTCCGGCATCTCCCACCACATGTCGGGCTACAGCGCCGTGATGTTCACCGGTTACGCGGGCATCGCCTACACCTACGGCGTCACCTCCTACGTCACCTGGTCCTTCCCCATCGCCATCGGCATCGCCGTCGGCGCCCACCTCTTCGCGCCCCGGCTCAACCGGCTCCGCTCACGTCTGCACGTGGCCTCGCCGCTCGAATACCTCAAGAACCGCTACAACCTGCCCACCCAGCAGGCCCTCGCCTGGTCCGGCGTCCTGCTGAAGATCGTGGACGTCGGCGCCAAATGGGCCGCGATCGCCACCCTGCTCTCCGTCTTCACGGGGATCTCCCTCAACCAGGGCATCCTCATCACCGGTGTCGTCACCGGCATCTACTGCACGGTCGGCGGCCTGTGGGCCGACGCGCTCACCGAACTCGGCCAGTTCGTCATCCAGTTCTTCGCCGGGATCGCGATGCTCGTCGCCGTCCTCGCGAAGCTCGGCGGGTTCAGCGCCCTGTGGACCGTGTGGGACCGCCCCGAACTCCAGGGGCACACCGCGCCCACCGCCGGCCCGTACACGCTGACGTTCCTCCTCGCCTACCTCTTCATCAAGACCTTCGAGTACAGCGGCGGCATGTGGAACCAGGCCCAGCGCTACATGGCCACCCCCTCGGCCCGCGAGGCGACCCGCTCCGGCCGTCTCTCCGCCGTCCTCTGGTTCGTCTGGCCGCTCGTCCTCTTCTTCCCGATGTGGGTGGCGCCGCTGCTCGTGACCCCGGAGAAGGCGGACGCCTCCGACTCCTACGCCCTGATGACCGAACAGCTCCTCCCCCACGGTCTGCTCGGGCTGGTCATCGTCGGCTTCTTCTCGCACACCATGGCGATGTGCTCCTCCGACGCCAACGCGATCGCCGCCGTCTTCACCCGGGACATCGCGCCCGTCCTCAGCAAGGCGGCCCGGACCTGGTCGCAGCGGGCCGGACTGCTCGCCGCCCGCTGGTCCACGATCGCCTTCCTCGCCCTGTCGATGGCCGTGGCCACCCAGGTCAACTCCCCCACCTTCAAGGACATCATCACCGTCGTCATCAAGTGGGTGGCCGGACTCATGGGGCCGATCGCCATCCCCTTCATGCTCGGTCTGCTGCGCGCCTTCCGGAAGTCCGGACCGACGGCAGCGCTCGTCTCCTGGGCGGCCGGCCTCTTCGCCTTCTGGCTCACCAACTACGGCCTGGACGGCATCGAGCTCCAGATCCAGATCGTCTCGCCGCTCGCCACCTCGCTCGTCCTCTACGTCCTCATCGGACACCTCAAGCCGGAGGACACCCCCGAGCGCGACGCCGTCCTGGACCGGCTGCACTCCGACGACGGCAGCCCGGCGGGCGGCGGACCGGCCGGCGGAAGCGGCGGTACGGCCGCCGTACCCCCGCAGGGCCCGGCCCCCGGCGGGGACCGGACCGGTCAGGCCCTCGGGTAGCGGGCCAGCCAGCCCGGGGAGGAGGCCCCGGGGCCGTGCAGCGCGGCCCCCTGGGTCATCTCCATCGCGAAGTCGTCCGCCAGCTCCAGCACCGTCGCACGGCCCTCCAGCTCGGCCAGCCAGGCCGGCGGGAGGGCCGTCTCGCCGTGCAGGGCCCCGAGCAGCGCGCCCGTGAGCGCCCCGGTCACCGCCGAGGGCCCGTCGTGGTTCACCGCGAGGCGCAGCCCGTGCCGTACGTCCTCACCGACCAGGGCGCAGTAGACGGCCGCCGCCAACTGCCCCTCGGCCCGGTCCTCGCCCGCCCCGAGCGCGGCCACCCGCTCCGGGTCCGGCGCCCCTTCCCGTACGGCTCCGAGGGCGCGGTCCAGGGCCGCGAGGACCGGCTCGTGCCCCGGGCGCGCGAGGAGCTGGCGCCGGGCGACGTCGACGGCGGCCTCGACCGGCCCGCCGCGCGCGATGCCGTGGACGGTGACGGCGAAGGCGCCCGCCGCGAGCATGGCCCCGGGGGCGCCGTGGGTCTGGGCGGCGCACTCCACGGCGAGCTGGCAGACGAGCTGGGGTTCCCAGCCGACCAGGAGGCCGAAGGGGGCGGAGCGGGGCAGGGCCCCGGAGTCGGCGGCCTCGGGGTTCTTCGGCCTGTCCAGGGTGCCGAGGTGCTCGTCGCCGAGGCCGGTGAGGCAGGCCCGGGGCGGGTTCCGGCGGGCGTACAGCCACTCCTCGCGGGCCAGCCAGCCGAGGTCGGGGCGCCGCTCGTCCGGGCCCCAGTCGTGCTGGGTGGCGATCCAGCGGCGGTGCGCGCGGTGGATGTCGGTGGGCGGGTGCCAGACGCCGAGGTCGCGGCGGACCTGGGCGCGGATCAGGCCGTCGACGGTGAACAGGGCCATCTGCGTGGCGGCGGTGACGGCCCCCCTGCGGCCGAAGGCGGGGACCGGTTCGGTGAGCCCGTCCTCGCCGTGGGCCTCCCGGATCGCGGCCAGGGCGAGGCCGTGCGCCCCGGCGCCGAGGGCGTCACCGACGGCGGCCCCGAGCAGGGAGCCCCGGACCCGGGACCGGAAGTCCTGCTGTTCGGCGCGGCCCCAGACGACGGGGGCGGACCCGGCCGTGGCGGTCGCGGCCGTCCCCGTCGCGGCTGTCCCGGTTGCGGCGGTCGTCGCCACGACGTGCCCTCCCCCCGTCCACCGGCCTGCCCGTCCACCGGTCTGCTCAGCACTGTAATCGACCGGGTACGCCCGTTCGGGGGCCACAACGTTATGTGATCCGACGCCCCTCAGGCCGCTTTTGACCGCACTGTGCCCCGTTCCGCCTCAGTCCTCCTGGAGGACCGGCAACAGCTCCGGAAGGTGCCCGTCGGAGGCGCGGGCCGCGCGCTGCCGTTCCTCCGGGACCTCGCCGTACAGGGTCGTGCGGGGCTTCGCCGGGCGGCCGGCCGCCTCCGCGATGGCCTCCAGGTCACGGATCGAGCGGTAGGAGCCGTAACCGGAACCGGCCATGCGGGAGATGGTCTCCTCCATGAGTGTGCCGCCGAGGTCGTTCGCGCCGGAGCGGAGCATCTCGGCGGCGCCCTCCGCGCCCAGTTTCACCCAGCTGGTCTGGATGTTGGGGATGTACGGGTGGAGCAGGAGGCGCGCCATCGCCGTGACCGCCCGGTTGTCGCGGACGGTCGGGCCCGGGCGGGCGATGCCCGCCAGGTAGACCGGGGCGTTGGTGTGGATGAAGGGCAGCGTCACGAACTCGGTGAAGCCGCCCGTCTCCCGCTGGATGCGGGCCAGGGTGCGGAAGTGGCCGAGCCAGTGGCGGGGCTGGTCGACGTGCCCGTACATCATCGTCGAGCTCGACCGGATGCCCAGCTCGTGCGCGGTGGTGACGACCTCGATCCAGGTGGCGGTGGGCAGCTTGCCCTTGGTGAGGACCCAGCGCACCTCGTCGTCGAGGATCTCCGCGGCCGTCCCGGGGATCGAGTCGAGTCCGGCCTCCCTCGCGGCGGTCAGCCACTCGCGGATCGAGAGCCCGGTGCGGGTGGCGCCGTTGACGACCTCCATCGGGGAGAAGGCGTGCACGTGCATGCCGGGCACGCGCCGCTTCACGGCCCGCGCGATGTCGAAGTAGGCGGTGCCGGGCAGGTCCGGATGGATGCCGCCCTGCATGCACACCTCCACCGCGCCGACCTCCCAGGCCTGCTGGGCGCGGTCCGCGACCTGGTCGAGGGAGAGGGTGTACGCGTCGGCGTCGGTCCGCCGCTGGGCGAAGGCGCAGAAACGGCAGCCGGTGTAGCAGACGTTGGTGAAGTTGATGTTCCGGGTGACGACGTACGTCACCTCGTCGCCGCACACCGCCCGGCGGACGTCGTCGGCGATCCGGGTCAGCGCGTCGAGCGCGGGCCCGTCGGCGTGGAGCAGTGCCAGCGCCTGCGGGTCGGTGAGCCGCGTCGGGTCGTCGGCGGCGACGGCGAGGGCCTCGCGGACGTCGGTGTCGATGCGCTCGGGCGCCATCCCCGGGGCGGCGGCCTCACGGAGCGCCTCCCAGTCCCCGTACACCTCGTCGAAGTCCTCGCGCCGGTCGTGGGTGCGGCCCGTGGTGTCGATGGTGGTGTGCAGATCGGTCCTGCCGGTGCCGGTGAAGGCCTCGTCGGGTTCCTGCCAGGGCAGGCCGCGCACCTCCGCGTCGGGATTGGCGAGGCCCGTCTCGGGGTCGGCGAGGGCGCGGACGTGCGGGAGGAGCCGGGGGTCGAGCCAGGGTTCTCCCCGGGTCACGAACTCGGGGTAGACGCAGAGCCGTTCGCGCAGCTCGAAACCGGCGGCGGCGGACCGGGCGGCCAGCTCCTCGATCTCCGGCCACGGCCGCTCGGGGTTGACGTGGTCGATGGTGAGCGGCGAGACGCCGCCCCAGTCGTCGATGCCGGCCGCGATCAGCCGCTCGTACTCGGCGTCGACCAGGTTGGGCGGGGCCTGGATGCAGGCCGACGGGCCCATGATGAGCCGGGCGACGGCGACCGTGGCGACCAGGTCGTCGAGTGCGGCGTCGGGCATCGCGCGCATGGCCGTGTCCGGCTTGGCGCGGAAGTTCTGGATGATCAGCTCCTGGAGGGAGTGGTAGGAGCGGGCGACGCGGCGGAGCGCGAAGAGGGACTCGGCCCGCTCCTCCAGGGTCTCCCCGATCCCGAGGAGCAGCCCCGAGGTGAAGGGGACCGAGGAGCGTCCCGCGTCCTCCAGGACCCGCAGACGGACGGCCGGGTCCTTGTCGGGGGACCCGTAGTGGGGGCCGCCGGGCTCGGACCAGAGGCGGGTGGCGGTCGTCTCCAGCATCATCCCCATGGAGGGGGCGACGGGCTTGAGGCGCTGGAAGTCGGTCCAGGACAGCACGCCGGGGTTCAGGTGCGGCAGCAGCCCCGTCTCCTCCAGGATGCGGATCGCCATGGCCCGCACGTACGCGAGGGTGTCGTCGTAGCCGTGCGCGTCGAGCCACTCGCGGGCCTCGGGCCAGCGGTCCTCCGGCTTGTCGCCGAGGGTGATGAGCGCTTCCTTGCAGCCGAGCGCGGCGCCGCGCCGGGCGATGTCGAGGACCTCGTCCGGCGACATGAACATCCCGTGCCCCGCGGCCCGGAGCTTGCCGGGCACGGTGACGAAGGTGCAGTAGTGGCACCGGTCCCGGCAGAGCCGCGTGAGCGGTATGAAGACGCTCTTCGAGTACGTGACGACCCCGGGCCGCCCGGCCGCCGCCAGGCCCGCGTCGCGCACCCGCCCGGCGGAGGCGACGAGTTCGTCCAGATCCTCCCCGCGCGCCCGCAGCAGCACGGCCGCCTCGGCGACGTCGAGCGCCACTCCGTCCCTGGCCCGCCTGAGGGCGCGGCGCATGGCGTTCCGGGTGGGGGCTGCTGCCTGCTGATCCGTCATGCCCCGAGCATACGAGCGCCCCACCCGCCCCCGGCCCGCCTCCCACCAGGTTGGCCGGACGGCGCCGGGGGGTCCGGTCGGGGCGGACTCAGAGGTGGGCGGCGTACGCGTCCAGGGCGCGCAGGACCTCGGCCTCGCCGGCCGGGGGCAGTTGGAGGACGACCTCCTCGCAGCCCAGCTCCTCGTAGTGGGCCAGCTTGCCGGGGTTCGGGTGGACGGCGTACGGGACGACGTGGAGGGCCTTCGGGTCGCGGCCCGCGCGTTCCCAGGCGGTGCGGAGGGCCGGGAGGGCGGTGGTGAGACCGCGGCCGCCGATCGGCAGCCAGCCGTCCGCCGCCGCGGCGATCCGCTCGAACAGCCTCGGGCCCGCCGCCCCGCCCACGAGGGTGCGCGGGGCGCCGCCGGCCGGCTTGGGCCAGGCTTCCGAGGCGCGCACGGAGTAGCCGTACCGGCCCTCGTACGCGGTCGGT
>NZ_JAPSIW010000148.1:0-6305 GCF_031178505.1 Streptomyces sp.
CCGACCCCGTCGCCGTCCCGGGCGTAGGCCGGCGAGGAGCCGGCCGTCCGGGTGGGTCTCCCGGTCCGGTTGTCCGGCCGCGGGTCCGGTTCCGGTCTCCCTGGGTCCCGGCCCGGCCGTCCGGGTAGGTGGGTGGGTGGGCGCTCATCCGGCCGCGGGTCCGGTTCGAGGCCCTGAGCCCCCCGGTCCGGGTGCCCGGGTGCTGGTGCAGCCGCTCGACCGGGCGCCGACCGGTGGACGACCCCGGTCTCGGTCCGGATGCGCGGCCCGGCCACGGTCCAGGTTCAGCGCTCCCGGCCCGGCGGGCCCCCGGCCCGTCCCGGCGCCGCTCTTGTCCCGGCCGCCGGGCCGGCTTCGGGCCCCTGCGGGCCCGGCGCTACCCGGCCGGGAGGCCGGGTGGGCCGCCGGGACGGCCTCGGGCCGCTACCCCGCCGCGGTGCCGGGCCCGGCCGCCGACTCCGGTCCGGGGGGCGACTCGGCGCCCGCCCCCGGCCGGGAGGGCGTCTCGTGCCAGCGGTTCGTGATCGGGAGGCGCCGGTCCTTGCCGAAGCCCTTCGCCGAGATCTTGGTGCCCGGCGGGTACTGGCGCCGCTTGTACTCCGCGGTGTCCACCATCCGCAGCGTCCGCGCGACCAGCTCCTCGTCGAAACCGGCCGCCACGATCGCGTCCTTGCCCCGGTCCCCGTCCACGTACAGGGCGAGGATCCGGTCGAGGACCTCGTAGTCCGGCAGCGAGTCCGTGTCGACCTGCCCCGGGCGCAGCTCCGCGCTCGGAGGCTTCGTGATCGAGTTCTCCGGGATCGGCGGGACCTGGCCGCGCTCCCCGGCCGCCCGGTTGCGCCAGCGCGCGAGGCGGAAGACGTCCGACTTGTACACGTCCTTGATCGGCCCGTAGGCGCCGACGGCGTCCCCGTAGAGCGTGGAGTAGCCGACGGCCAGCTCCGACTTGTTGCCGGGCGCGAGGACGAGGTGGCCCTCCTGGTTGGAGATCGCCATCAGGGTCGTGCCGCGCAGCCGCGCCTGGAGGTTCTCCTCGGCGAGTCCGGTCAGGCCCAGCGATTCCATGAAGGCGTCGAACATCGGCGCGATCGGCACGGTGCGGAAGTTCAGCCCGGTGCGCCGGGCCAGTTCCGCCGCGTCGCCGCGCGAGTGCTCCGAGGAGTACGCGGACGGCATCGAGACCCCGTACACGTGCCGGGCCCCGAGCGCGTCGCAGGCGATCGCCGCGACGAGCGAGGAGTCGATGCCCCCGGAGAGGCCGACCAGCACCGAGCGGAAACCGTTCTTCGCCACGTACGCGCGCAGCCCGATGACGAGCGCCGAGTAGACCTCCTCGTCGTCGTCCAGGCGGTGCGCGTAGCCGCCCGTCAGCTCCGGCTCGTACGCGGGCAGCGGCTCCCCGGCCGGCCCCGCCAGGACCACCCGGTCGATCCGCAGCCCGTCGTCGACCGTTCCCTCCGGGGCCCGGGAATCCGCCGCCGGCAGCTCCAGGTCGAGGATCACGCTCCCCTCGACGAACTGCGGGGCCCGCGCGATCACCTCGCCCGCCGCGTCCACGACGAGGGAGTCCCCGTCGAAGACCAGCTCGTCCTGACCGCCCGTCGACGCCAGGTAGGCGGTCGTGCACCCGGCCTCCCGGGCCCGCCGGCGGACCAGCTCCAGCCGCGTGTCGTCCTTGTTCCGCTCGTACGGAGAGGCGTTCACCGACAGGAGCAGCCCGGCCCCCGCGCTGCGCGCGGCCGGGACCCTGCCCCCGTCCTGCCACAGGTCCTCGCAGATGGCGAGGGCCACGTCGACGCCGTGGACGCGGAGGACCGGCAGCGTGTCGCCCCGCACGAAGTAGCGGTACTCGTCGAAAACGCCGTAGTTGGGCAGGTGGTGCTTGGCGAAGCGCAGCACCACCTCGCCGCGGTGGAGCACGGCGGCGGCGTTCTCCGGCGACCCGGCCGGCCTGCCGAGCCGGGGCTCGGCCCGCTCGGAACGGTCCAGGTAGCCGACGACGACCGGCAGCTCCCCGAACCCCTCCTCCGCGAGCCGCCGGGCGAGCCCGGCGAGGGCCGCGCGGGACGCCTCCACGAAGGAGGGGCGCAGGGCCAGGTCCTCGACGGGGTAGCCGGTCAGCGCCATCTCGGGGAACGCGACGAGATGCGCGCCCTGCCCGGCGGCGTGCCGGGTCCAGTGCAGGACCGCCTCGGCGTTCCCGGCGATGTCTCCGACGGTCGAGTCGATCTGATTCAGGGCGAGGCGTAGTTGAGGCACGCGGCCCAGTCTAATCGTCAATTCGACGCTATGTCCTGCGGACGGCTGCGGGGAGGGGACGGCGGGGACAGGGGTGGCTCTTGGGCGGGGCCGGGCGAGGGCGGTCCGGGAGGCCCGAGGACGAGCGCCCGGTGCAGCACATGGCCCCAAGCGACCGGGGACGTTCGGGCGCAGAGCGGCCCGGCCCCGGCGACGGTCCGGGCGCGGCCTCGGTGCCGATCCCGGGCGGGGCCGGGGCGGTCGTCCGGCTCCGGCCCGGCCCTGGCCCGGCCCCGTCCCGTGACGATCACGGGCGTGGCCTCCGTGACGGTCCGGGCATGGCCTCGTGACGGTCCCGGGCGCGGGCCGGGGTGGCCGTCCGGCTTCGGCCCCGTGAGGACTCGACCCCCGGCCTCGGTGACGATCCCGGCCCCAGCCCCCGTGACGGCCCGGCCCCGACCCCGTCGCCGTCCCGGGCGCGGGCCGGGGCGGCCCTCCCGCTCCGGTCCCGGGGCCGGAGGGGAACCTTTCCGGGAGGCCGGGCGTCTGTCCCACCATGCCCGGGAATGTCACGCGAACCGCCGCCGTCGCCCTGTCCCTCGGCGCGCTCGCGTACACCGCCTGGGTCCTCGAAGCCGTCCTCGGCACCGGTCCGGACCCCGTCCGCGGCTACGTCTCCGAGCTCGCCGCAGCGGACCAGCCCTTCGGCGGCTTCTTCCGCGCCGCCGACCGGACGGCCGGGTTCCTGGTCCTCGTGGGGGCGCTCGCCGGGCTCCTCGCCACCTTGCGGCGCCGCGCCGCCCCGCCGCCCCCGCCGGGCGTCCCGTCCTGGGCGCGGCGCCCCGACCGCGCCCCCGGGACGGCCTGGTCCGTCGCCGGCTGGGCCGCCCTCGCGGTCTTCGGCGCCGCCACCGTCGCCGACTCCTGGCTGCCGCTGAGCTGCGCGCCCACCACCGACCCGGCGTGCGCCGCACGCGAGGCCGCCGGGGCCGTGCCCGCCACCCACGCGGCCCACGCCGTCAGTTCGGGCCTGGCCACCACCGGGGCGGTCGTCGCGATGATCCTGCTGACGGCCGCCGCCCGCCGCCACGGCCGGTGGGGCGCCCTCGCCCGTACCGGCGCGGCCGTCCTCGCCCTGGAACTCGCCGCCACCGCCTGGACCCTGGCCGCCGTCACCGCCTTCGAGGCCGGAACCGGGAACTGGGCCCTCGGCGTCGCCCAGCGCCTCCAGGTCCTCCTGGTGGCCCTCTGGCTCGCCGTCCTCGCCCGCGCACTCCACCGGGAGCGCCGGCCATGACCTTCGTACGCCTCCACGGAGTGGCCCATCACGTGGCCGTCGACGGCGCCGGGCCGGTGTGCGTCCTCTCCGCCGGACTGGGCATGAGCTGGTTCGACTGGGACCCGGTCGTGGAACTCCTCGCCCCGCACCGTACGGTCGTGCGCTTCGACCGCCCCGGCCACGGTCTCTCGCAGGCCGCCACCGCGCCGCCCACGCTCGCGGGCGAGGCGGACCGGATCGCGGCGCTCCTCGACACCCTCGGCCTGCCCGGGCCCGTCACGGCCGTCGGCCACTCGATCGCCGGCTTCCACGCCGAGGCCTTCGCCCGCCTGCACCCCGGCCGGGCCGCCGGGCTCGTCCTTCTCGACTCCTCCGTGGAGGAACGTCCCCGGCCGTCCCGCTGGGCCGGCGCCGCGCGCCCGCTCGGCGCGGTCCTCGCCGCCGCCGGGCTCCCGGCCGCGCTCGGTCCCGCCGCCCGCCGCCTGGCCGTACGCCACGACCCGGCACCGCCCGCGCTCCTGCGGCGCGTCTACCGCACCTCGCGCGTGCTGCGCGGCACGCTCCTGGAGAACGCCCGCTACGGGGCCGTCGCCGCCGAACTCCTCGCCCTGCGCGAGGCCCGACCGCTGCCGCCCGGCCTGCCCGTCACCGTCCTCGCCGCCCCCGACGGCTCCGCCCGCTGGGAACGGCGCCAGCGCGCGCTGGCCCGGCGGCTCGGCGCCCGCTACGAGGCGGCCGAACCGTCGGGCCATCTGGTCATGCTCGACGCCCCGGACGCGGTGGCCCGGGCGATCCTCGGCACCCCCCGGCTCCAGGAGCCCTGAGGAGGGGAGGAGCGGTCAGGAGGAGGCGGCGTACACGCTCGCGCAGAACGCCTTGATCTGGTCGTCCGAGAGCTGCCGTGCCAGGTCGGCCTCGCTGATCATCCCGACGAGCCGCTTGTTCTCGATGACGGGCAGCCGGCGGATCTGGTGGCCCTGCATCTCGTCCAGGACCTCCTCCACGTCCGCTCCCGCGTCGATCCAGCGCGGGGTGCCCTTCGCCATCTCCCCACAGGTCACCTTGGACGGATCGTGGCCCATGGCCACACAGCCCACCACGATGTCGCGGTCCGTGAGGATGCCGCAGAGGCGCTCGTTCTCGTCGGCGATGGGGAGCGCGCCCACGTTCAGGTCCCGCATCCGCTGCGCCGCCCGGTCGAGCGTCTCGTGTGCCGGGATCCACTCGGCCCCGGGGTGCATGATGTCCTTCGCCGTGGTCATGGGGTGCGTGCCTTTCGTCGAACGTCGTCGTACGTACGTCCCCGAGCCCCCTCATTGTGGGCGCGCGCCACGGCCCCCGCGACCGCAGCGGGTCACGGGGGCCGTCGTACGAACGGCGGCGCGCGCTACGCCCCGCGCTTCCTCAACATGTCGGCCATCAGCCTGATCTCGGACTCCTGGGCGTCGACCATGCCCTGGGCGAGATTCCGCTCCACCTCCACCGAGCACTTCCGCACACAGCCCTCGGCCATGTGCACGCCGCCCTTGTGGTGGGCGGTCATCAGCTTCAGATAGAGGATCTCCGCCTTCCGGCCGGACGCCCGCCGCAACTCCTCCAGCTGCGCCTTCGTCGCCATGCCGGGCATGTACGCCCCGTCCTTCGGGCCGCTGTCGCCGTGCCCGCCCATGCCCATCCAGGTCATCGGCTCGACACCCGACTCCACCTTCGGCAGCCCCCACAGGTCGAGCCAGCCGAGCATCATGCCCCGCTGGTTGGCCTGCGTGTTGGCGATGTCGTACGCGAGCCGGCGGACCGACTCGTCCCGGGTGCGGTCCCGGACGATGAACGACATCTCGACGGCCTGCTGGTGGTGCACCGACATGTCCCGGGCGAACCCGGCGTCGGCCGAGGCCGACACCGGCGTGCGCGGGGCGTCCTCCTCCTCGCCCGAGGCGACCGTCACGGCGCCCCCCGCGAAGAGGAGCGCCGCGGCCACGGCGGCGACCGAGGCCAGCTGCGTACGGTTCGGCCTCACTGGCCCATCCCCGCGCCGGCCGCCCCGTCGGCGCCCACCCCGCCGGTGCAGGCGGCACCCGGCTCGGGCGTCTGCGGGCCCTTCACGTACTTGGTGAAGAAGGCGTCGATGCGCGGGTCGTCCGCGCCGTCCACGGTCACCTGCTTGCCCCAGGCGGACAGCATGATCGCGCCCGGCTGGTCGTCGACCGGGCTCATCAGCGTGTACGTGGTGTTGTCGACCTTCTTCTCCAGCTTCTCCACGTCGGCGGCGGGAGCCTTCTTGCTGTAGGTCACCCAGACGGCGCCGTGCTCCAGCGAGTGCACGGCGTTGGTCTCCGGGATCGGCTTCTTGTAGACCTCGCCGTCGCAGTTCATCCAGACCGGGTGGTGGTCACCGCCGACCGGCGGCTTGGTGTCGTACTTCACCGGGGTCTCGACGTGGTTGCGGCCCAGCTTCTTCGGGTCCCACGACTTCTCGGCCGCGATGGGGGCCTTCGCCGCGGCCTCCTTCGCCGCGTCCTCGTCGGCCTTCTTCTTCAGCACGACGGTTCCGAAACCGACGAGGCCGAGGACCACGACGGAGGAGATGCCGATGGTGAGGATGCGGTTGCGGCGCTCGCGGGCCTGCTCGGCGCGGCGCATCTCCTCTATTCGGGCACGGCGGTCGGCGTTGGAGCGGTTGGCGGCCATGGTGGTGTCGTCCTTCTTCGCGTGTGGGGTGGTGTTCGGGGTGAACCTGTCGGGGGTGTGCCCCTCGGGGTGCCGTGTCGACCGGGCCGGAGCCCGGCCC
>NZ_JAPSIW010000148.1:6315-11556 GCF_031178505.1 Streptomyces sp.
CCGACGACGGCGGGAGGGTCCCGCGCGAACCGGCCGGACGGCTCCGCCTCGAGGGCGTGACCCGGCACAACCTGCGCGCGACGCCCCTAGGTCCGGAGAACCTGAAGGACGTGCAGGTCCGGCGCGCGGGGCGGGGGCCCCGGACTCCGGGACGTTCCGGCACCGGCCGGCTCGCCGGCGCGCGGCAGCCGGTCCTCCGCGTGCTGCGGCGGATCCAGCGGGGGCGCGCTCAGCACCGCCGGGCTGGGGGAGGGGAAGAGGGAGCAGTCGCCCCGGTCGTACGGGCAGACGTACGCCGGAGGTTCCGGCGACACCGTGGCGACGCCCGGCACGGCCGTGACCGCCCGGACGGCGGAGACCCGCTCGGCGGTGTGACCGGCGTGCCCGCCCGGGACCGCGCCCGCGCCCAGACAGACGAAGAGCGCGGCGAGGAGCGTCGCCACGGCACTCGCCAGTGCCATGGGACGCGCGTACCGGGACAGGCGTTCGAGCCGTGGGGCCCCCATGGGCGCAGATCGTAGTGGGCGCGGGCCCCGTGTGGGCCGAACGGGGTACGACTTCCGCCTCCCCTCCGTTACCTCGGTCACAGCCGAGCGGGCAGTATGGGGGTGCAACGTGCGCGAAACCATGTGGTGGGATGCTCAGGTGCCCCCGGTGTGCCCGAGACGGTGGGAGCAGGCGGCCTGACCAGCGAGGATGGGTGTGGAAATGGACAAGCAGCAGGAATTTGTGCTCCGTACGCTCGAGGAGCGCGACATCCGGTTCGTGCGCCTGTGGTTCACCGACGTGCTCGGCTTCCTGAAGTCGGTCGCCGTCGCCCCCGCCGAGCTCGAGCAGGCCTTCGACGAGGGCATCGGCTTCGACGGCTCCGCGATCGAGGGCTTCGCCCGCGTCTACGAGTCCGACATGATCGCCAAGCCGGACCCGGGCACCTTCCAGATCCTGCCCTGGCGCGCCGAGGCGCCCGGCACCGCCCGTATGTTCTGCGACATCCTCATGCCCGACGGCTCGCCGTCCTTCGCCGACCCCCGCTACGTCCTCAAGCGGGCCCTCGCGAAGACCTCCGACCTGGGCTTCACCTTCTACACCCACCCCGAGATCGAGTTCTTCCTGCTGAAGGACAAGCCGCTCGACGGCAGCCGGCCCACCCCGGCCGACAACTCGGGCTACTTCGACCACACCCCGCAGAACGTGGGCATGGACTTCCGCCGCCAGGCCATCACGATGCTGGAGTCGATGGGCATCTCGGTGGAGTTCTCCCACCACGAGGGCGCCCCGGGTCAGCAGGAGATCGACCTGCGCTACGCCGACGCGCTCTCCACGGCCGACAACATCATGACCTTCCGCCTCGTCATGAAGCAGGTGGCGCTGGAGCAGGGCGTGCAGGCCACGTTCATGCCGAAGCCGTTCTCCGAGTACCCGGGCTCGGGCATGCACACCCACCTCTCCCTCTTCGAGGGCGACCGCAACGCCTTCTACGAGTCGGGCGCCGAGTACCAGCTCTCCAAGGTCGGCCGCTCCTTCATCGCCGGCCTCCTCCGCCACGCCGGCGAGACCTCCGCGGTCACCAACCAGTGGGTCAACTCCTACAAGCGCATCTGGGGCGGCTCCTCCCGCACCGCGGGCTCGGGCGGCGAGGCCCCCTCGTACATCTGCTGGGGCCACAACAACCGCTCCGCCCTCATCCGCGTCCCCATGTACAAGCCGGGGAAGACGGGCTCCTCCCGCGTCGAGGTCCGCTCCATCGACTCCGGCGCCAACCCGTACCTCACCTACGCCGTCCTCCTCGCCGCCGGCCTCAAGGGCATCGAGGAGGGCTACGAACTCCCGGCGGGCGCCGACGACGACGTCTGGGCCCTCTCCGACTCCGAACGCCGCGCGATGGGCATCGAGCCCCTCCCGCAGAACCTCGGCGAGGCCATCGCCCTGATGGAACGCAGCGAACTGGTCGCGGAGACCCTGGGCGAGCACGTCTTCGACTTCTTCCTCCGCAACAAGAAGCAGGAGTGGGAGGAGTACCGCTCCGAGGTCACGGCCTTCGAGCTCCGGAAGAACCTGCCGGTGCTGTAGCCGCAGGTCGGAGTAAATTCCCGCTGATTCAGCGGTTGGGGCCGTCGGTCGTGGACCGTCGGCCCCGTCGCGTCTCACTGGCTCTGGGCCGCCCCTGGGCCGTCGACCCCATAGGGTGCACCGCCAGTAGGCGACCAGCCGGACCATCGACAGCCCTTTGGATCAAGCTTTGCAGTGAGGACGGCTGATCCACCCGTTGAGCGGACTGTAATGGGTCTATAACCTTAAGTGGCGGGTGGTCAATTGCCGCGGGGCACCTAGGGCTCAGCCGTACTGGGCATTTACGCGGCTTACTCGCTCGTCTCGAAGCGGCGCCAACCCGTAGATGAGTCGAAGGCAAGGGCGCTTTCTCCCCACGGAGATCCCCAAGGGGCAGGGAAAATCCAGATATGCGTTACGGGTGTAGGTAAGTTGGGGCGAGTAAGCGGAACGACGCTGGAGTCTAGAAGCCCTCGCCAGACGCTCCACGGCACCGCACTCATATGCGCGAATACCGCCAAATGAGCTTCGGTCGCGCCGGGGGCAGACAGCTTTTTGATGTTGTCCTCACAGCGCGGAGAAGATAGAAATTCGTTGGCCCATCTCGTGATATCTTCTCCGGATCCATCCCAAGAGTCCCAATGCTGAATCCAGGTGAGTGCAATCCTTGGAGCGCCATCGACGGCGGGACGAGAGTGTGCGCTCTCAACACCCAAGTTGCCGAGCTTCTGGGCGGTTGCACTTACATTCTCGCCATGGCAATGATGCATCCAGGTATCGGATTCGAAAACGTGGATCCCTGTTTTTTCCAGTGCTCCCAGATTGGACTCCAAGTGGTGCCACAGGTGCCTAAGTCGCGAATTCCTATTGACCTGCACAAGCCACAGGCGTTCGAGTGACGGAGCTTCCCAGAGTCCGTTATTGAAATTTTTTGCGAGGGAATTCAGTGTTGAGATAGTCTGGCCGTCCACGTCCGAGGTGACTTCAACCGGGGCCGCCGGCCTGTCCCTGTACAGAATTTTCAGGTCATACATGCTTGATCGCGACTGGTCATCGTGCGCTTCTAGTGGCACGCCTAGCGTCCTGGAAAGGCGGACGCGTACGTACTCTTCCTCTGGAGGCAACTGCGAGGTGTTCGACATTCAAGTCCTTGCTGAGCGGGGTCTTGCGATCCTCAGGAAAGGAACCCGTGCACCCTGAGATCGCCTCGCAATGCGTCTCTGCTATACGCTGTTCCCTCAATCAGGATTTGACGACAGTGGGAATCGAGAACGTTCAGTAGATCGGCCGGGCAACCCGCCTTTGCTGGAATATCCCAAGCGCCCTTGAGTAGTTTTTCGAGCTCCCCGCTAGTCGCGCGAATCTCAATATGAGCATCCCACTTAGGGATATGCGTAAGTCGCCCTCTGAGTGAGCGGTTCTCGCGCGCCTTAAGTCGACTTCCGGCCAACTCCAGGGACCGTAAAGTAGCCACTTCTGCCAAGGTGAAGAGCAGGCGATCGGGGCTTTTGAAGGGTTCCCCCTGAGGGCGCGTCATAACGGCAACTGTATCGAAATGACATTGCTTCGTCTGCTCGTTTACGTAATCCGGTGCGGCCGGCAGCGGTGATGCTTGCTCCGAACGGTAGCCGTTCGGAGCGGGGAACCATGGGGAGAAGGAGCTAGGAGGTGTCAGCGGGGGAAGACCGCTGAGTACCTAGCCGTAGCTGAGACGAACAGGTACCGGGCCGTCTCTGGGCCGTCGGAAGGTGGCCCATGGTGACCGACAACCACCAACGACGACCGCGTGGTTAGCGGCCAGAGCCGTAGTGACGTCATTCTGAGGAAGCCCGGTCGACCGACGCCCCCGCCCTGCCGCTTAACCGGTGGCGGCCGGCCCGGGCCCGTCCGTACGGTCGCGGCATGTGCGTGTACGGCTCCCTTGACCCCATGCACTACGCGTGCGTGCCCTGCCGCGTCAGCTTCAAGCGGCTCCCCCGGGCGGCCGGGCATCCGTGTCCCCGTTGTGCCCGGCCGATGGTGTGCGCCGGGCGGGACTTCGCGGCGCCGCGGCGCCGCGACCGGAAGGCGTGGTCCGTCGTCGGGGTGGTGCTCGCCGCGGGGCTGCGCTACGAGGGGTTCGAGGCGTGCGGGTGCGGGCGGGAGCCGAAGTTCCGGCCCCGGACGCGGGCGCAGGTGCGGGCGCGGCGGGTCGTGGCCGCCCGGACGGGGGTGCCGCTCGCCGAGGTGCTCGGGCGGGTCGAGCCGACGGAGCCGGGCCGGCTGGCCGGGCCGCCGGAAAAGCGGTTGTCGGTGGGGCGGCGGGTCCGCAGACTGCGCGGGTGAAGATCCCCTCCGTCGCCACCGCGCGACTTCTCCTGCACCCGATGACCGTCGCCGAGGCCGAGCGGGTCGTCGCGCGGACGCCCCGCGCCGGGGACACCTGGGCGGAGGGATACCCGGGGGACGGGGACGTCCGGGCGTGCACCGGGTTCCTGCGGGGGGTCGCCGAGCGCGGTGATCCCGGGGTGTTCGCGGTGTACCGGATACGGCTGCGTGACGGCGGGGCCGCCGTCGGCGGCATCGGTTTCCACGGGCCGCCGGACACGGAGGGCTTCGTCACCGTGGGGTACGGGGTCGTTCCCTCGGTACGGGGGAAGGGGTACGCCACCGAGGCGCTGCGGGCGCTCGTCGGGGTGGCCCGGGAGGCCGGCGCCGCCGGGGTGAAGGGGGACGCCGACCTCGCCAACACGGCCTCGCACCGGGTGATGGAGGGCGCCGGGCTGCGGCCCGGGGGCGGGAGCGGGCCGCTCCGCCACTTCCGGCTGGAGTTCTGAGCGACGACCGTGATCCGGGGACCCGGCCGGGAAGGAACTAACGCTCCGACAGCTCCGACGGGGCCTCCTGGACCACCCAGCCGTTGCCGTCCGGGTCCTCGAAGGTCATGAAGGAGTTCCAGGTCTCGCCCTTGCCCTCCTCCCAGCCGGTCGCGCCGACGTGCATGACGGGGGAGACGTCGACGCCCCGGGCGACGAGCCGCTCGCGCGCCGCCTCGATGTCGGTGACGCACAGCTGGAGGCCGTGCAGGGTGCCGGGGGACATCTCCTTCGTACCCGGCATCGGGGGCATGCCGCCCAGCATCGTGATCGAACAGCGCGAGCCCGGCGGCGTCACCTGCACGACGCGCATGCCGGGGGCGACCTCGTCGTCCAG
>NZ_JAPSIW010000831.1 GCF_031178505.1 Streptomyces sp.
CCGCCGACTTCACCGCCCTCGCCGAGCGGGTCGCCGGCCGCGACCTCACCGCCTTCTTCCAGGGCTGGCTGTACGGGAAGAGCACCCCGCCCATGCCCGGTCACCCGGACTGGCGCAGCCACCCCGCAGAGGAACCGGCGGCCTGACCCGCGGGGAGCGCCCGCCCCGCGCGCGGCGGGCCGGTGCGTGGGAACCAGGGGAAACCCGGATGACGGGCCGTGCCGGGCCGTGACACCATCGACGGGTCGGTGACGCCGCCGGCGGGCCCGGGAATCTTCCGGGGCCGTGACGCGTTGCCACGGATACGGAATCGTCCCGGGACCGTCCGGGCGACTCATCGCTTCTTCGACGTAAGGATCAAATGACCTCCTCTTCTTCCCCTTCCCAGGACGCGCAGAGCTTCGCGGAGACGAGCCGCACCGAGAGCCTTCGGGCCGATGCCCTGATGGAAGAGGACGTCGCCTGGAGCCACGAGATCGACGGAGAGCGGGACGGCGACCAGTTCGACCGCTCCGAGCGCGCGGCCCTGCGCCGCGTCGCCGGCCTCTCCACCGAGCTCGAGGACGTCACCGAGGTCGAGTACCGCCAGCTGCGCCTGGAGCGCGTCGTGCTGGTCGGTGTCTGGACCACGGGGACGGTTCAGGACGCGGAGAACTCCCTGGCGGAGCTCGCGGCCCTCGCCGAGACGGCGGGCGCCCTCGTGCTCGACGGCGTCATCCAGCGCCGCGACAAGCCGGACCCGGCCACCTTCATCGGCTCCGGCAAGGCCCGCGAGCTGCGGGACATCGTGGTCGAGACGGGAGCCGACACCGTCGTCTGCGACGGTGAGCTCAGCCCCGGCCAGCTCATCGCCCTCGAAGACGTCGTCAAGGTGAAGGTGGTCGACCGGACCGCCCTCATCCTCGACATCTTCGCCCAGCACGCCAAGTCCCGAGAGGGCAAGGCGCAGGTCGCCCTCGCGCAGATGCAGTACATGCTGCCGCGGCTGCGCGGCTGGGGTCAGTCGCTCTCCCGGCAGATGGGTGGCGGCGGCGGTGGCGGCATGGCCACCCGTGGTCCCGGTGAGACCAAGATCGAGACGGATCGGCGCCGGATCCGCGAGAAGATGGCGAAGATGCGCCGGGAGATCGCGGAGATGAAGACCGGCCGTGACATCAAGCGGCAGGAGCGCCGGCGCAACAAGGTGCCCTCGGTCGCCATCGCCGGCTACACCAACGCCGGCAAGTCGTCCCTGCTCAACCGGCTGACCGGCGCGGGCGTGCTGGTGGAGAACGCGCTGTTCGCCACCCTCGACCCGACCGTCCGCCGGGCGGAGACGCCCACCGGTCGCGTCTACACCCTCGCCGACACCGTCGGATTCGTCCGGCACCTGCCGCACCACCTGGTCGAGGCCTTCCGCTCCACCATGGAGGAGGTCGCCGACGCCGACCTCATCCTGCACGTGGTGGACGGTTCGCACCCCGCACCGGAGGAGCAGCTGGCCGCCGTGCGCGAGGTCTTCCGCGAGGTCGGCGCGGTGAACGTGCCGGAGATCGTGGTCGTCAACAAGGCGGACGCGGCCGATCCGCTGGTGCTCCAGCGCCTGCTGCGGGTCGAGAAGCACTCCATCGCCGTCTCGGCCCGCTCGGGTCAGGGCATCGAGGAGCTGCTCGCGCTCATCGACACCGAGCTGCCGCGCCCGGAGGTCGAGATCGAGGCCCTCGTGCCGTACACGCAGGGTGGTCTCGTCTCCCGGGTCCACGCCGAGGGCGAGGTGGACCTCGAGGAGCACACCCCGGAGGGCACCCTGCTCAAGGCGCGGGTCCACGGCGAACTGGCGGCGCTGCTCGCGCCGTTCGTTCCCGCCGCCCACTGATCCACCGCCCTCGGTTCCCGGCCCGTGGGGCCGGGAACCGAGGGCGAGGTCGGTGGCGTGCCGGCCGGGCAGACGTGAAAGGCGCCGGTCACCCCTCGGGGTGACCGGCGCCTTCGTGTGTCCGGGCGGTCCGGGACGGGTCAGCGGGCGAACTTCTTGCTGACCATGTCGTGGGCGGCCTTGGCTCCGCGTCCCAGCTGCGGTCCGGCGAGCCAGCCGTTGCCGCCGGCCGGGCCGATGGAGGTGTTCGACACCAGGGCCGTCGTACCGTTCGGCAGGGCCCGGAACCAGCCGCCGCCGGACGACCCCGCGGTCATCGTGCAGCCGATCCGGTACATGGTGGGCGTGGCCGGGGCCGTCGTCATCCGCGTCGCCCGGTCCAGGCACTTGTGCATGATCAGACCGTTGTACGGGGCGGCCTGCGGGTAGCCCCAGGCGCCGACCGTCCCGGCCCGCGCGGGCGCCGGGGCCGAGAAGTCGACCGGCAGCGCGACCCCGACGGTCTCCTCCAGGGACTTGCGGCCCCGCTCCGGCTTCACGTGCAGCACGGCGTAGTCGTACGGCCAGGCCTGCTGGGTGCCGCCGTGCCGGATCCAGTCGTTCGAGGTGACGGCCCAGTCGGCCCAGTACTGGCCGTACGGAGCGATCTCGTGCTGCCGGGCGTCGCGCAGGGCCGACGCCGACTTGCCCAGGTCGTTGTAGGCCGGGACGAAGGTGATGTTGCGGAACCAGCCGCCCTTGCGGCCCGCGTGGACGCAGTGGCCGGCCGTCCAGACCAGATTGGACTTCCCGGGGCGGCGCGGGTCCTTCACGACGGTGCCGGAGCAGACCATGTGGCCCTGCGGCGAGTCGAAGAAGATCTTGCCGACCGGGGCCGCGTTGCGGTGGTACGGGGTCTTCTCGCGCTGCGCGCGGACGGGGCGGGGCGTCGGGTCGGTGCCGCCGGTGCCGGCCTGCGGGGCGATCGTCTGGTCCGGGCTCTGCGCGGTCTTCATGCGCTCCGGGTCCCAGAGCCCCTCGATCACCGGGTTGACGAAGTCCTCGGCCTCACGGAGCCAGGTCT
>NZ_JAPSIW010000832.1 GCF_031178505.1 Streptomyces sp.
GGTAGAACATCAGCTTCCCAAGCTGAGAGCGCGAGTTCGATTCTCGTCACCCGCTCCATGAAGAAGGCCCAGGTCAGAGACCCGGGCCTTTTTGCTGTGTGCGGTTGTCAGTCGTCGCGTGCCAGATCCGTGCCAGAAGGCCCGGCGGGCGGCTTCCCAGTCGCCGCGGTTCTCGCCTTCCGGACGGTGGCGTCGAGGCCGGCGGCGACCTCCTTCTGTCGCTCCTCGTCGGAGTGCTGGTAGATCAGCGCGGCCCTCTCGGACGACTGGCCAGCGCGGACCATCGTGTCCTTGAGGGTGGCGCCGGAGCGGGTGGAGAGGGTGTGTCCGGTGTGCCGAAGGTCGTAGAACCGGAAGCCCTCGGGCATGCCGACGACCTCCCGCGCCCGCCGCCACTTCCGCCCGAAGGTGCTGCGCCGGAAGGGCGCCCCCTTCTCCCCCACGAAGAGCAGCCCGTCCGGGCCCGGCTCGGCGTAGCTTTCCAGATGCCAACGAAGCTCCCGGCGCAGGAACGCGGGAAGAATCACAGTCCGGGTTCCTGCCTCCGACTTGGTGTCGCCCCGGACGCGCCGACCGTTCATCCGCTCAGGCTCGGCGAGGCGGACACGGACGCGGAGGGTGTCGACGTCGACGTCCCGGCGGCGGAGGCCGGCCAGCTCCTCCGGACGCATCGGGCCGTAAGCGCCGAGGTAGACCATGAGCCGCCAGCGCATCCCCACGGCATCGGCGAGCGCGTCGACCTGGGCGACGGTGGCAATGCGCCGCTCTGCCGCCTTTTCCTTGCCGGCGCCCTTGATCCGGCACGGGTTGCGCTGGATCAGCTCGTCATCGACGGCCGTCTCCATGATGGCTTTCAGAAGGCGGTACGCCTTTGCCGTCATCGTCTTGGCGTTCGTGGTGCGGAGCCGTTCGGCACGCCACTCACGGACGCGGGGTGCGGTGATCTCGTCGAGGTTGAGGTCCGAGAAGGCGGTCAGGTGCTTGTCGAGGAGGTAGCGGTAAAGGTCCCGGGTGAGGGGTGCGAGTTCGCGTTCGTCCACCCACTTGTCGGCGTAGGCCCGGAAGCTCACGGCACCGGCATCAGGGTCTCGCCACTCGCCCCGGCGGATCTCCGTCTGTTTCTCGGCCAGCCAGTCGTCAGCGTCCGCCGTCGTCGCGAAGGTCTCAGGGGCCGGACGCATCACACCGTCCGGGCCCGGATAACGAGCCTGGTAACGGCCGGAAGGCAGCTTCCTGATCGCGCCGAAGCGGCGACGTCTGCCACGGTTGTTGGCCATTAGGCAGCCCTTCCGTAGCGGGAGCGGGACCGCTTGAGCGGTTCGACCGTCCGGGCCCGGAGGAACTCGTCGACCGCGCTCTCGGGGATGCGGACGTGACGGCCCACCTTCACGTACCGGATGCGCCGTTCCTCGACGAGGCGACGGGGGAAGCGGGACGTAGTGCCGAGCAGCTCGGCGACCTGGTCGACGGAGAGATGGCGCTCAGCCACGGGTGGGCTCTCCTTCCGTTCCGGGTGCGGGGGTGAGTGACTCGGTGAGCCAGGCTTCGGTGTCGGTGAGGCCGGTGCCGGCGTAGACCCAGTGGGCGAGGACGAGGGTGGTCGTCTCCGGGCCGTCCTCGTGCGCGGCTGTGGTGGCTTGGGCGCGGCGGTGTTCGGCGCGGGCGTCGCGGAGGGCGCCGAGGGTGGTGGAGTAGCGGCGGGATTTGGTGGAGAAGTGGCCGCGGAAGCCGAGCATGTGGGCCCAGGCGCGCAGGCGGAGGTGTTCGAGGTCTTTGCGGGCGCCGAGGGTCCAGGCGGTGCGGATGAGGCGGCGGGCGTGGTCGGTGATGTCGAGCTGGGCAAGTTCGGCGAGGAACTTCAGCGGCCGGTCCAAGGCTCCCGTGGCGGTTTCGGCGCCCTTGGTGGCGTACTTGGCGATGTACGCGGCCACGGCGCGTTCGGTCAGCTCCTGGCCGCCGTCGAAGTCGGCCGAGCGGATGGTGCGGACGTCGAGCTGTCGGCCGAAGGCGAAGGTGTGGGCCCGGCCGTCGATGGTCGGGCCGTCGACGCGGGCGGCGGTGGCGGCGGCGCGGATGGCGTCGGTCAGCAGCTCGGCGGTGGCCCACGCGGGAGGCGGGGTGTCGCCGCCCTCGGGACCGTCGATGCGGATGACGGCGTGGAAGTGAACGGCCCCGCGCTTCTGGTACTCGGCGACCTTGGCGAAGGACACCCGGGCGTGCTCGCGAAAGGCCCGCTGGGTGAGGCCGGCGCGCTTGGCGACCTCCCGACGCAGGTAGACGGAGAAGCGCCGCCACAGCGGACCGGCGTGCGCGTTCCAGAGAACGGCCGCTTCGTAGTCGTAGGTGTCTGGGTCGAGCGCGGTGCCGAGGAGGGCGTCGTCCTGGTCGTGGAGCGCCCCGCAGCGGCAGCGGCGGACCGACCCGGCCGGGCCGGTGGGGCGGTTGTGGACGGGGCCGAAGCCGGGGGCGGTGAAGGTGGCGAAGACGCGGGGGTGGGCGGCGACGCGTTCGGGGACGCCCTTGCCGCCGCGCAGGCCCGAGGTGATCAGGTGGAAGGTGTCGCGGCGGTAGACCTCCGCGCATGCCGGGCAGCGGGTGGTGCGGCGGTTGTTGCAGCGGACCAGGAGGTGACCGGCGGGGAGGGTGGTGGAGTCGAGGTGGTGGAGGCGGTTGCCTATCTCGCCGGTGCGGGTGTTCACGGCGTACTCGGTGCGGTGGCCGTCGAGGCGGATCGGGTGGGTGCAGCCGCCCAGGCCGGAGAGCTGGTGGGCGAGCTGGGGGAGGTTGCCGGTTGAGGCCAGCTTGGAGAGTTCCGCCAGCGGGGGCGGAGTCTGCCGGGTGATGATGGGGGTTCCTTTCGGCTGTTACGGCGGTTGGGAGGGACGGCCCCGGGGCGGCGGGATGCTTGGCGGCTTGTT
>NZ_JAPSIW010000833.1 GCF_031178505.1 Streptomyces sp.
GGAGCGCCGCCGCCGCCGCGCGCGCGAGGTCGTCCACGTACCCCTCGGGCGGTTCGGTGCGGACGACGGCAAGACGCCAGTAGAGGGGGCCGAGGACGAGGTCGAGGGCGCGCGCGGGGTCGCTTCCCCCGGGGAGGTCGCCGCGCGCGACGGCCTCGTGCACGATCCGGGCGACGACTCCCTGCCGTCCGTCGAGGAGGACCGCCCGGAGGGCGTCGGCCATCTCCGGGTTCCGGGCGGCTTCGACGAGGAGGTCCGGCACGACCCGCGAGGCGACGGGGTGGCGCAGGGCCTGTGCGGCGACCTCGAGGAGCGCGCGCACGTCGCCGAGGAGGCTGCCGGTGGCGGGGGCGGGCATGCCCTGTTCGGCGACGGCGCCGACGATGTCGAGCACGAGGGCGAGCTTGGACTTCCAGCGCCGGTAGACGGCGGTCTTGCCGACGCCGGCGCGGCGCGCGATGCCCTCGATGGACATCCGGGCGAACCCGACGGCCGCGAGTTCCTCGAAGACGGCGGCGCGGATGGCCTCGGTGACGTCCTCCCGGAGCACGGCGGCTCCGGCGGGGGCGCGTCGGGGGGGCGGGGTGCTCATGCGCGCATCCTAACCAACGACGACGTCACGACGATACGGTTGCGTTCCGACGTACAAGCCCCCTAGCCTCCCCGTAGCGACGATACGGACTCGTTCCATCGTCGCGGAAGACCCGTGCCCTCCGTCGAAAGCGGCGCCCGTGACCACGACCCTGGCTCCACCCCCGCCCCCCTCACCCGTCGCGCCGGGCGCCACGGTGGTGCCCGCCGAGAACCTCGGCGCGCTCGCCCGCCGCCACGGCCTCACCGTCAGCGGCGCCCGCCCGCCCCTCGGCACGTACGTCCGGCAGCTCTGGTCCCGCCGCTCCTTCATCGCCGCCTTCGCGACCGCCCGCCTCACCGCCCAGTACAGCCAGGCGCGCCTCGGCCAGCTCTGGCAGCTGATGACCCCGCTCCTCAACGCCGCCGTCTACTACCTGGTCTTCGGCGTCCTGATGAACGCCCGGCACGGCGTCCCCGACTACGTCCCGTTCCTGATCACCGGCGTCTTCGTGTGGGCCTTCACCGCCGAGACGGTGATGAGCGGGACACGGGCGATCAGCGGCAATCTCGGCCTGGTGCGCGCCCTGCACTTCCCCCGCGCGTCCCTGCCGCTCTCCCTCGCCCTCCAGAAGTTCCAGCAGCTGCTGCTCTCGCTCGCCGCGCTCATCCTGATCCTCCTGTGCTGCGGCCAGCGCCCGGCCCCCAGCTGGCTGCTCGCCGTACCGGCCCTCTTGTTCCAGGCACTGTTCAGCACGGGCCTGGCGCTGGTGACGGCGCGGCTCGCCGCCAGGACCCCGGACATCGCCCAGCTCATGCCGTTCGTGCTGCGCACCTGGATGTACGCCTCGGGCGCCATGTGGTCCATCCAGACCCTGGCGCGCGGCGGCCGCTTCCCCGAGGCCGTCGTCCTCGCCCTGCAGTGCAATCCGGCGGCCCTCTCCATCGACCTCATGCGCTTCGCGCTCATCGACAGCCACGGGGCGGCGCAGCTCCCTCCGCACGCCTGGGCGCTCGCCGCAGGCTGGGGGGTCGTGGTCTTCACGGGCGGGTTCCTGTGGTTCTGGCAGGCGGAGGAGACGTACGGCCGTGGCTGAGACACCGAGGATCCCGACCGTCGTGGTGGACGACGTGCACGTCTCGTACACGGTGCACGGCGCGGCGGTGGGCCACCGGCCGGCCCGCGGTCCCGCCGGGCTGCTGCGCCGTGGCCGCCCGGTGCCCGCCGGCCGCCGGGTGCACGCCGTCAGGGGCGTGAGCTTCGTGGCGTACCAGGGGGAGGCGATCGGTCTGATCGGTTCGAACGGCTCAGGCAAGTCCACCCTCCTGAAGGCCGTCGCGGGCCTCCAGCCCGTCGAGCACGGCCGGATCCACACCCGGGGGCAGCCCGCACTGCTCGGCGTGCACGCGGCCCTGATGAACGATCTGACCGGCGAGCGGAACGTGATCCTGGGCGGCCTCGCCATGGGCATGAGCCGGGCCGAGATCCGGGACCGCTACGACGACATCGTGGAGTTCTCCGGCGTCAACGAGAAGGAGGACGCGATCTCGCGCCCCCTGCGGACGTACTCCTCCGGGATGGCCGCCCGGCTGCGGTTCTCCCTCGCGGCCGCCCGGAGCCACGACGTGCTGCTCATCGACGAGGCCCTGGCCACCGGCGACGCCCGCTTCCAGCGCCGGAGCCGACGGCGGATCGACGAGCTGCGGGCGGAGGCGGGGACCGTGTTCCTGGTGAGCCACGCGCACGCCGCCATCAGGGAGACCTGCGGGCGGGCCCTGTGGCTGGAGGCGGGAACGCTGCGGATGGACGGACCGGCCGAGGAGGTGGTGGCGGCGTACGAGGCGTTCACCTCGGGCGGGTCCTAGGACCTCGTGACCACCGGTCGCCGTTCACCGGTACGGGCGACCACAAAAGGGAGAAACCACCTGTACCGGACTACGGTCGGAGGGTGACGACCGAGCAGCCCCACCCCCCGCCGTCCGGCAGCGCTCCCCCGTCGCCCGGGAGCGCTCCTCCGCCCGCCTCCGGCAGCACTCCCCCGCCACCACGCCTCACCCGTTCGCCCTTCGAGTCGGAGACCTTCACCTCCGCCACCTTCGTCACGGTCGGGAACGGTCCACTTCTCGCGCTCGCCGCCGTCTGGGTCCTCACCCGGGCGGGGATGCTGCTGCTCCTGCTCAAGGACGGCCTCGGGATCGGCGGGGTGGGCCGGGAGGTGTACCTGCTCTACCGGCACTGGTACGCGCAGTTCGCCGGCGGCTCCTTCCCCGTGGGCGACCCCGCCTGGCAGTACCCGCCCGGCGCCGGGCTCGTCATCATGTCGCCGGGGGTGCTGCCGTGGCTCAG
>NZ_JAPSIW010000834.1 GCF_031178505.1 Streptomyces sp.
CCGGCCTGGACCTCCCGGCCGGGGACCTGGAGTTCCTTCTCACGGTCGACCGTGACGTGTGGCGCGAGGAGGCCGCGCTCGTCCCCGACCACCTGAACACCTTCGGCGACCACACGCCGAAGGAGCTGTGGGACCAGTACCACGCGCTCGTGAAGCGCCTGGGCTGATCCCGCACCGCACACTCGTGGTGGGTTGCCCCGACATTCCGCCCTGACCAGTGGGGTCACGACGGCCCACCACGACCCCTCCGGCCCCCGGAGCCCCCTCAGGCTCCGGGGGCCGGGCGCGTTTCGGGGCCGGGGACGGTTCCGCGCGCGGGCCGTCCGGCCGGACGGTACGTCAGGGGCCGGGGCGGGCGCGGCGGGCGGATGGGTGGCACCCGGTCCGCGCGGTTCGTGGCGCGCGGACCGGGGCCGTCAGGGGGCGGCGACCAGGGAGTCCCCGGCCAGTGCCGCGGTGTGCGCGTCCATGCGTTCGGCGGCGAGGATCGCGGCGGCGGTGTCGGCCCGGGAGGCGGCGACGACCAGTGCGCGGCCCGCGAGGGCGTGCGCCTTGCGGTGCAGGGCCTGCGGGGAGGAGCCGCTCAGGCCCGCGTGCCGCGCGGGCGGTGCGCCGCGCAGCCGCGCCACCTGACGGGCGATGAGCTCGCCGCCCTCCGTGTCACCCAGCTCGTCGGTGACGGCGAGCAGGGCGGCGAGGTGTCCTGCGAGCTGGATGTCCAGCTCCTCCTCGCGGGAGCGGTGCGGGTACGCGTGGTCGTCGTCGGCCATCCGGTGGACCGACTTGGTGCGGATCGGTTCGTACATGGGGATGGCCTCCTGACTGCTCGGGAAGCCATCCTAGCTTAGATTCGTTCTAAAGTTGAGCGCCGTCCGGGTCGGTGGCCGGCGGGGGATCCGTCAGGCCGTCACGGCTGGCTGTATCCGTCCAGGAAGCGGCCGATCCGCGTCACCGCGTCCGCCAGGTCCGCCGCGGCCGGCAGCGTCACGATCCGGAAGTGGTCCGGCTCGTGCCAGTTGAAGCCCGTCCCGTGCACGACCATGATCTTCTCCGCCCGCAGCAGGTCCAGGACCATCTGCCGGTCGTCCTTGATCTTGTAGACGTTCGGGTCCAGCCGGGGGAAGAGGTACAGCGCCCCCTTCGGCTTCACGCACGTCACCCCGGGGATCCGGGTCAGCAGCTCGTACGCCGTGTCCCGCTGCTCCAGCAACCGCCCGCCCGGCAGCACCAGGTCCTCGATCGACTGCCGGCCCTGGAGCGCGGCGGCCACCGCGTGCTGCGCCGGCATGTTGGCGCACAGCCGCATGTTGGCCAGGATCGTCAGGCCCTCGATGTACGAGGAGGCGTGGTGCTTCGGGCCGCAGACCGCGAGCCAGCCGGAGCGGAACCCGGCCACCCGGTAGTTCTTGCTCATCCCGTTGAAGGTGAGCACGAGCAGGTCCGGCGCGATGGCCGCCGTCGGCGTGTGCGTGACGCCGTCGTAGAGGATCTTGTCGTAGATCTCGTCCGAACAGACCACCAGGTTGTGGCGGCGGGCGATCTCCGTCAGGGAGCGCAGCATCTCGTCGTCGTAGACGGCGCCCGTCGGGTTGTTCGGGTTGATGATCACGATCGCCTTGGTGCGGTCCGTGATCTTCCGCTCGATGTCGGCCAGGTCCGGCATCCAGTCGGACTGCTCGTCACAGCGGTAGTGCACCGCCGTTCCCCCGGCCAGCGAGACCGCGGCCGTCCACAGCGGGTAGTCCGGGGCGGGGACCAGGACCTCGTCCCCGTCGTCCAGGAGCGCCTGCATCGACATCTGGATGAGCTCCGAGACGCCGTTGCCGAGGTAGATGTCCTCGACGGAGAGCGGGATGCCCTTGGTCTCGTAGTGGCTCATCACCGCGCGGCGGGCCGACAGCAGGCCCTTGGCGTCCCCGTAGCCGTGCGCCTCGGAGAGGTTGCGCAGCACGTCCTCGAGGATGGCGGGCGGGCACTCGAAGCCGAAGGCGGCCGGATTGCCCGTGTTGAGCTTGAGGATGCGATGCCCCGCCGCTTCGAGCCGCATCGCCTCTTCGAGCACCGGGCCCCGGATCTCGTAACAGACGTTGGCGAGCTTCGTGGACTGGATCACCTGCATGTCGAGAGCTTACGGGGGGCGGCGGCGGGACGCCTCGTGTTCTCGGCCACGTCGGACCGCGCGGCGCCTCCGCCGGGCCGCCGGTGTGACCCGGATCGCACCCAGGGTGTCGTGCTCCCTACAATCCGGGCCATGAACGACGAGCTGCCCCGCAGCGCCCCGCGCGGGCGCCGCCGTCACGCCCCCGCCCGGCGCGGGCGCGGCCCGGTGTGGCTCGTCGCCACGGGCGGGGTCGCCGTCCTGGGCCTCGCCGCGGCGGCCCTGTTCGGCGGCGGATCCCGTACGGGCGGCGGGCCGGGCGCCCCGTCCGGGGACGGCGGCGGCGGGCTGCCCGCCCTCATCCAGGCCGACCCCTCCGCCGGCGGGTCCGGCGACTCCGGCAGCCCGTCGCGGCCCCCGGGCACCGGCCCCGGCTCCGACACGGGGGACGACGGCCCGGCCGCGCCCGGCGCGGGATCCGGCACGACCGTCCCGCCGGAGACGGCCGCACCCGGCGCAGGGCCGTCCGGGGGAACGCCCACCTCCGCCGCCCCGGTCCACGACGGCCCGGGACGGCAGCACCCGGACGAGGCCGCCATCCCCGAGGCGGAACCGTCCGGCACCGCCCCCGCGGGGACGGCGGACCCGGAGTCCACGGACGGACCCGGTCACCCCGGCCGGGGGAGGGGCGTGACGAAGCGCCCCCGGTGACCGGACGCGGCGCTGCGCACGGGGCCGGCGGGGCCCCGCCCCGGCGACGGGCGCGGGCCCGGGGCCGGGCGGCGGGTAGGTTGGCCCGTCATGTGGGCTTTGAGTGC
>NZ_JAPSIW010000149.1 GCF_031178505.1 Streptomyces sp.
GCGCGCCGGGGGAACGGTGCCGGGCGCGCGCAGGCCCGCGAGGGACGAGGGAGGCGAGCACGGCCGGGGCCGTGAGCCCGGCTCGAGCGCCCGGAGGCGAACCGAGCCCCGGGAAGAAGACAGAGGACGCACCGGTGCTGTCGGGTCGGTGCGTCCTCTGGCCGCCGGGCGGGGTGTCGTGCCTGCCCGGTGGTCGGTGGCTGGGGTGGGTCAGCCGCCGAGTTCCTGGTGGCGGGCGGTGAGCCGGGCCGCGCCCGCTTCGGTGAGGGAGCCGTACAGGCGGAGGCGGGAGATGCCGCCGTCGGGGTAGATGTCGATGCGGACGCGGCTGCCGACGGCGGGGGTGTCGAGGACGAAGCGGTGGTTGGTGTCGGGCTGGAGGCGGGTCCTGGGGAGGATCTCGGTCCAGTCGTCGGTACCTTCGGCGGCGACGGAGAGGGCGGCCCAGCCGGCGCTGTTGCCCTTGAGGTAGGCGGTGTCGATCTCGACGGCGCGGATCTCGGCTTCGGCGGCGAGGCTGTAGCGGATCCAGTCGTTGCCCTTGTCGCGGCGGCGGCGGGTTTCCCAGCCGTCGTCCATCTTGCGGGAGCGGCCGGGCTGGATGGTGTTGGTGGCCGGGGAGTAGAAGCGGTCGGAGGCGTCTTCGACCTGGCCGCCGTTCTCGAGGGCGGCGAGGTCGAAGGTGCCGAGGGCGGCGAGCCAGCGCGGGTCGGGGGCGACTTCGCCGTACACGCGGAGGCGGGCGATGCCGCCGTCGGGGTGCTGGTTGACGCGGAGGTGGGTGAAGCGCTGTTCGACGTCGACGGCGAAGCCGTTGGCTGCGTGGCCGCCGATGGCGGTGCGCGGGACGAGGGTGGTCCACTTGATGTCGTCGGCGAGGAGGTCCTCGGGCGAGGGGGAGCCGGCGACGGAGGTGGCCTCGATGGAGACGGCCTGGGGGTAGTTGCCGCGGAAGTGGGCGGTGTCGACGACGATGCCGCGGATGACGCCGGGGGCGCCGAGGCGTACGAGGGCCCAGTCGTGGTCGTCCTCGGTGGGGTGGGGCTGGTCGGCGGAGATGCCGCGGCGGCGGCGGGTTTCCCAGCCGTCCATGATCTTGCCCTTGTGGCCGAAGTGCTCGGGGTCGAACTCGGCGGGCTCGGGCTTCAGCAGGTTCTCGCGCTCGGCGAAGAACTCGTCGTTGGCGGCGATGACTCCGGCGCCGAGGCGGCGGTCGGCGAGGTCGGCGTACCGGGTGAAGGGGAAGTCGGCGGTGCGGTAGTCGGCGTAGGGGTCGCCGCCTCCGTAGGGGCTGGCGTCACCGGTGTGGCGGGGTATGGCGGGCACGTCAGTTGTTCCTTTCGAGGAGGCGGCCGGCGGGTTCGGCGAGGGTGCCGCGGTCGTTGATGCGCCGGCCGCGGAGCCAGGTGGAGGTGACGACGCCGTGGAGGGTCTTGCCGGCGTAGGCGGTGATGCGGTTGCGGTGCTGGAGTTCGGCGGGGTCGACGGTGAAGGTGGCCTCGGGGTCGAGGACGGCGAAGTCGGCGTCGCGGCCCGCTTCGATGGCGCCCTTGGTGTCGAGTCCGGCGAGGCGGGCGGGGCCTTCGGACATCCAGCGCACGACGTCTTCGAGGGTGTGGCCACGGCGGCGGGCCTCGGTCCAGATGGCGGGCAGTCCGAGCTGGAGGGAGGAGATGCCGCCCCATGCGGAGGAGAAGTCGGGGGTCTTGAGGTCGGCCGTGGAGGGCGAGTGGTCGGAGACTATGCAGTCGATCACTCCGTCGGCGAGGCCTTGCCAGAGGGCGTCCTGGTTGGAGGCTTCGCGGATGGGCGGGCAGCACTTGAACTCGGTGGCGCCGTCGGGGATCTCTTCGGCGGTGAGGGTGAGGAAGTGGGGGCAGGACTCCACGGTGACCTTGAGCCCCTCGGCCTTGGCGGCGGCGATGAGCGGCAGCGCGTCGGAGGAGGAGAGGTGGAGGACGTGGACGCGGGCGTCGAGCCGCCGGGCCTGGTTGATCAGGTTCTCGATGGCGGTGTTCTCGGCGTCGCGGGGGCGTGAGGCGAGGAAGTCCGCGTAGGCCGGGGAGGACTTCTGGGGTGCGGCGGCGAGGTGGTGCGGGTCCTCGGCGTGGACGATCATCAGCCCGCCGAAGCCGGCGATCTCGGCGAGGGAGGTGGCCAGCTGTTCCTGGTCGAGTTCGGGGAACTCCTCGACGCCGGAGGGCGAGAGGAAGCACTTGAAGCCGTAGACGCCGGCGTCGTGCAGGGGCCGCAGGTCCTTGACGTTGTCGGGGAGGGCGCCGCCCCAGAAGCCGACGTCGATGTGGGCCTTGCTGCGGGCGACGTCCTGCTTGACGCGGAGGTTGTCGACGGTGGTGGTGGGCGGCAGCGAGTTGAGCGGCATGTCGAGGAGGGTGGTGATGCCGCCGGCGGCCGCGGCGCGGGTGGCGGTCCAGAAGCCTTCCCACTCGGTGCGGCCGGGGTCGTTCACGTGGACGTGGGTGTCGACCAGGCCGGGCAGGATCACGTCGTCCCCGACGTCTTCCAGCCGGGCGCCGGCCGGTACCTCGGCGTCGTACGGCAGGACGGCCGTGATCGTCCCGCCGGAGACGGCGATCGACGCCGCGCGGGCGCCTTCGGGGGTGATGACACGCGTCGAGCGCAGGACCAGGTTGACGTCCACCCGTACCCCTTTTCCTCTTCCGTGAAGCAGAAATTCAACGAACTGTTGAAGGAGTCTTCACCCGGGACGACATGGCGTCAAGGGCACACTTGCCCTGGGGACTCCCTGAGGGGCCCGCTTGGATGTTTCCATGAAGTGGAATCGATATTTCGTAGAGTAGAACGTAGCTCCGTACATGCGGGGCGGATCAGGACCCCTCGACGCGGCCGCCGACAACGGACAAACACCCCCCTGACCGGCCCGGACGCCCGGACCTGGGCCATGTGCCCGGCCCGGTGGCCCGGTAGGCTGCTGCCTTGCCCGCCTGCCTCGAAAGGACCGTTGACGTGCCGACGTCCAGCGCCAGCACCACCGACGCCGCCAAGCCCGCCGCCGCGAGCGGAGGCGTCCAGTCCCTTGAGCGTGCCTTCGACCTCCTGGAGAGGATGGCCGATGCCGGGGGCGAGGTCGGGCTCAGCGAGCTCTCCGCGAGCAGCGGGCTCCCCCTGCCCACCATCCACCGGCTGATGCGGACGCTGGTGGCGTGCGGTTACGTCCGCCAGCAGCCCAACCGCCGGTACGCGCTCGGGCCCCGCCTCATCCGGCTCGGCGAGTCCGCCTCCCGCCTGCTCGGCACCTGGGCCCGCCCGTACCTGGCGCGGCTCGTGGAAGAGACCGGCGAGACGGCCAACATGGCGCTGCTCGACGGTGACGAGATCGTCTACGTGGCGCAGGTGCCGTCCAAGCATTCGATGCGCATGTTCACCGAGGTCGGCCGGCGGGTGCTGCCGCACTCCACGGGCGTCGGCAAGGCCCTGCTCGCGCACACGCCGGCCGAGGAGGTGCGCGCGCTGCTCGCCCGCACGGGCATGCCGGCCGCCACGGAGAAGACGATCACCACGCCCGAGGGCTTCCTGGCGGCTCTGGAGACGGTCCGCGTGACCGGCTACGCCGTCGACGACAACGAGCAGGAGATAGGGGTCCGCTGCCTCGCGGTGCCGGTGCCCGACTCCCCCACGGCCGCGGCGATCTCGATCTCGGGGCCCGCGGGCCGGGTGACGGAGGCGGCGACGGAGAAGATCGTGCCGATCCTCCAGCAGGTGGCGCGCGAGCTGTCCACGGCCCTCGCCAACACCGCCGCCAACGGCGCCTCGTAACGCGCCTGAGCACGCGCGCGGGCCCGCCGTCCCACTCCGGGAGGGCGGGCCCGCGCGTGTGCTCAGGCGGCCACGGGCGCCGTGAGGCGGCCGTCGTGGACGGTGACCGTGCGCGTGGCGCGGGCCAGATGGGTCCGGTCGTGCGTGACCAGGACCGTCGCGGTTCCCCGCTCGGTCGTCAGGCCGGCGATCACGTCCATCACCGCCGCTCCCCGCTCGTGGTCGAGCGCGCTGGTCGGCTCGTCCACCAGCAGCACCGAGGGCTCGTTCATCAGGGCCCGCGCGATGTTGACGCGCTGCCGCTGCCCCCCGGAGAGCTGGTGCGGGCGGGCCGCGGCCCGGTCCGTGAGGCCGACCGCGTCCAGCAGGTCCCGCGCCCGCTCCCGTACCTCCTTCGGCCGGCGCCCCGCCAGATGGGCCATCACCTGGAGCTGCTCCAGGGCCGTGAGGGAGGGCAGCAGATGGGGCTGCTGGAAGACGATGCCGATGTGGTCCCGGCGCAGCTCCGCCCGGGCGGCCGGGGAGAGCGCGCCGGTGTCGGCACCGGCCACGAGGACCCGGCCCCGGTCGGGGGTGACCAGGGTCGCCGCCACCGCGAGCAGGCTCGACTTGCCGGAGCCCGAGGGGCCGACGACGGCGGTGAGGGAGCCGGCCGGGACCTCCAGGGACACGGCGTCGAGGGCGGTCAGGCGGCCGTCGCCGTCGGGGTAGGTGAGGGTGACGTCGTCGAGGACGAGGGTCATCGGGCGCTCCCGAGGGCGGCGAGGGGGTCGACGGCGGTGATCCGCCGGACGGACAGGGCGGCGCCGAGGACCCCGAGGACGGTGATCACGGCGGCGGGGCCGAGCACGGTGAGGGGTTCCAGGACGAACGGCACGTCCCCGCCCGCGATCAGCGCCCCGGCACCGGCGGCGAGGGCGGTGCCGGTCAGGGTTCCGGCGGTGAGCATGAGGACGGCCTGTCCGAGGGCGTCCCTGAGGAGGTACGGGGTGGAGGCGCCGAGGGCCTTGAGGACGGCCACGTCGCCGCCGCGCTGGATCGTCCAGACGGTGAAGAAGGCCCCGATGACGAGCGCGGAGATGGCGAAGAGGAAGGCGCGCATCATCTGGAGGGAGCCGTTCTCGGCCTGGTAGGAGCCGATGGCGGTGAGCGCCTCGTCCACGGTCCCGGTCCGGGTGCCGAGGGCGGTGTCGCCGGCCGCCCAGTCGGCTCCGGTCCCGGCGAGGACGACGACGGTGGCCTGCGCCGCGGCCCCCCTCCCGCCGGACCCCCTGCCGCCCGGCCCGGTACCGGTCACGCCGAGTCCCTGCCAGTCGGCGAGGGAGGTCCACACGACGGGGGTGTGGCTGTACGAGGCGTCGCCCGCGACCGCGGCGACGGTGAGCTCCAGGGCGCCGAGGCGGACCGTGTCCCCGGCGGTGACGTCCAGCTCCGCGGCGGCGGAGGTGGAGAGGACGGCCCGGCCGGCGGCGACGGGACCGGGAGCGAGGCCCGCGCCCGGCTCCGTACCGAAGGCGCTCACGGCGGCGGCGCGGTCCCCCGCCCGGGCGTCGGCGGTACGGATGCCGAGCGGGGCGGCCCGGGTGACGCCGGGCCGTTCGGCCCACCGCCGCCACTGCTCCTCCGTCACCGTCGACCGCGTGAAGGAGACCTCCTGGCCGGGCGCGGGCGCCGCGAAGGCGAGCCGGTCGGCGGGCAGCCCGGTGATCGCGGAGACGTTCTCCCGCGCGAGTCCGGCCGTCAGCCCGGACAGCAGGCCCACGAGCAGGGTGATCAGGACGATCACGGCCCCCATGAGGGCGAACCGTCCCCGGGCGAATCTCAGGTCTCTCCATGCCACGAACATGCCGACCAGCCTGGTCGGCCGGCGCCCGGCGGGCATCGCGCCCCGGATGGCTCCACGATCAAACTTTCGGTTGAGCCCGCGCGGCCGCGCGCCGCCTACGCTGGGAAATCATGGATCCCCGTGCCCTCACCCCCGCGCTGCGCGTGCTGCGCCTCTGCCTGCATCTGCTGATGGCGGGGCTGCTGGTGCTGGCCGGGATGCGGTCGGACACGGCGGGTGCGGTGCTCGCGGCGGTCACCGGGGCGGTGTACGCGACCGGTTCGTTCCTGCCGTCCGTACGTGCGTCGCGGCGGGCGGCCGGGGTGTGGCTGGCGGTGCTCGGGGCGTCCTGGCTGGCGCTGCTCTGGGTGACGCCGGAGGCGCTGTGGGTGGCGTTCCCGCTGTACTTCCTCCAGCTGCACCTGCTGCCGGCCCGCTGGTCGCTGCCGTCGGTCGCGCTGACGGCGGCCGCGGCCATCGTCTCGTACGCGGGGCACGGCGCCGCGCTCAACCCGGGGGTGTTCATCGGACCGCTGCTGGGGGCGGCGGTGGCGGTCGCGACGGTGCTCGGGTACCAGGCGCTGTACCGGGAGAGCGAGCGCCGGCGGCGGCTGATCGAGGAGCTGATCGAGACCCGGGAGGAACTGGCGGCGGCCGAGCGGCACGCGGGGACGCTCGCCGAGCGGGAGCGGCTGGCGCGGGAGATCCACGACACCCTGGCGCAGGGGCTGTCCTCGATCCAGCTGCTGCTGCGGGCCGCCGAGCGGGCACTGCCGCCGGACGCTCCGGCGGCCGGGCACATCGAGCGGGCCCGGCGGGCGGCGCAGGACAATCTGGCCGAGGCACGGCGGTTCGTGCGGGCGCTGGCGCCGCCGGACCTGGAGCACGGTTCCCTGGCGGCGGCACTGGAGCGGCTGTGCGCGCCGGGGGCGGGTCCGCGGGTGCGGTTCTCGGTCAGCGGGACGCCGGTCGGGTTGCCGACCCCGTACGAGGTGGCGCTGCTGCGGATCGCGCAGTCGGCGCTGGCGAACACGGTGCGGCACGCCGGTGCCTCGCGCGCCGAGATCACCCTGTCGTTCATGGACGGCTCGGTGACGCTGGACGTGGTGGACGACGGGCGCGGCTTCGATCCCGCCGCGGTGCGGCCCTCCTCCGAGGGCGGTTTCGGCCTGCCGGCGATGCGGTCGCGGGCGCAGTCGCTGGGCGGCGCGTTCACGGTCGAGTCGGCGCCCGGGCAGGGGACGGCGGTGGCCGTCTCGCTGCCCCTTCCCGAGGAGGTGGGCACATGACCGTACGGCTCCTGCTGGCCGACGACCATCCGGTGGTACGGGCCGGACTGCGCGCCGTCCTCGCCACGGAACCCGGCTTCGCCGTGGTCGCGGAGGCGGCGACGGCCGAGCGGGCGGTGGAGCGGGCGGCGGCGGGTGGCATCGACGTGGTCCTGATGGACCTCCAGTTCGGGACGGGGATGCACGGCGTGGAGGCCGCGGAGGCGATCACGGCGCTGCCGGGGGGGCCGAAGGTGCTGGTCCTGACGACGTACGACACGGACGCGGACATCCTGGCGGCGGTGGAGGCGGGCGCGTCGGGCTACCTCCTGAAGGACGCGCCGCCCGAGGAGCTGGCGGCGGCCGTGCGCACAGCGGCGGCCGGACAGTCCGCCCTCGCCCCGGCGGTGGCGCACCGGCTCATGGACCGCATGCGGACGCCCGCGCAGGCCCTGACCAAGCGCGAACTGGAAGTGCTCCAGCTGGTGGGCGAGGGCCTGTCGAACCAGCAGATCAGCAAGGCCCTGTTCCTGAGCCAGGCGACGGTGAAGTCCCACCTGGTGCACGTCTTCGCGAAGCTCGGCGTGGACTCCCGCACGGCGGCGGTGGCGGCGGCCCGCGCGCGGCGCCTGATCCGACGCTGACGGGCCGCCCCCGCCCCCGAGCGCGCCCGCCCGTCTCCGACCGAGCAGCCACGAGCAGGCGGCAGCACCCGGGCGCCTGCGGCCTCCTCACCGGCCGACGTCCGCTACCGGCACCCACCAGGCGTCCCGCACGCCTGCCGCGCGCTGCCCCTCCGCCCGCGACCGCGTTCAGCGCGTCGGGCCGTCCTCAGGAGGCGGGGGGCCGAAGAGTTCGACGGCGTGGCGGACGGCGGCGAGGCCGCCGGCGAGGGCGCTGACGGAGCCGAGCGAGCCGGCGACGATCAGCAGGGAGCGGCGGAGCCTACGTACCTCGGGCGTGCCGCTGATCGCCATGGCGTCCAGGGCGGCGAGCTCGTCCTCGGCTATGCCACGGTCGGCGAAGTCGGCCCGGTGGACGGCGAGTTCGCGCCGGAGCCGGGACACGGCGGACCGCAGTTCGGCCACTCTGGGGTCCACGCCCTCGCCGGTCACTCGCCTCTGCCCCACGCCACTTCGCAACATGGTTCTCCCCCCTCGCACGACGGTGTGCGCAGTACCCCACGCGCCGGGCCGGCCCGCCGAACGGCGGCCGGACGCCGGGAGTCGGGCCAGTAAACTCCTTCGCCACCCCGCGCGCCACCCTTCGAGGCGGGAATTCAGGCGACCGTGTCATTCCGCGCATGGGGTATGCAGGACCCATGACAACCGCGGATGACCGACAGCCCACCCCGCCCGCCGAACGCCCCCCGCTCGTCGCGGGCTTGCTGCTCGCCGCCGGGGGTGGCCGGCGACTCGGGGGGCGCCCCAAGGCCCTCCTCCCCCACCGCGGCCGACCGCTGGTCGAGCACGCGGTGGACGTGCTGCGCGCGGGCGGCTGCGAGGTGGTGCACGTCGTCCTGGGCGCGGCGGCCGGCGCCGTACGGGAGCGGGCGGAACTGCCCGGGTGCGTGCTGGTGGAGAACCCGGACTGGGAGGAGGGGATGGGGTCCTCGCTGCGGGTGGGGCTCGCCTCGCTGGCGGCCGATCCGCGCGGGGTGGACGCGGCGCTCGTCGCGCTGGTGGACCAGCCGGGGATCGGGGCGGCCGCGGTGGCCCGGGTCCTGGCGGGGTACGGCGGGCGGGACGCGCTGGTGGCGGCCTCGTACGGGGGCAGGCGGGGGCATCCGGTGCTGTTCGGCGCGGACCGGTGGGCCGGGATCAGCGACACGGCCGTGGGTGATCGGGGGGCGCGGGACTACCTGGCGGCGCACCGGGCGGCGGTCGCGCTGGTGGAGTGCGCGGACGTGGCGGAGCCGTACGACATCGACACGGCGGCGGATCTGGCGCGGCTCGAGGGGTGAGCGTCGGCGCGGGGGCGACCACGGTGTGGCACGGAGCGCCACGTTGTGTCGATCCGGAGAATCTCGACATCAACAAACCATTGAACTTCCACTATGAGGAAACTAGTATCCACTGTTCAGAAGCGCCCGATACCTCTGACGGCGCTCGCGGCCGTATCTCGGCGCCTGCGGCACTCCGTGCCGTCGCGTGACGCCCGGCGGCCGCCTGGCACCGCCCGCGAAGTCCGCTGAAGGAAGTGACAGTCCATGTCCGCACCAGCGCCGTCCCCCCTGGCCGTCGTCAACGCCGAACCCCTGCCCCGTCAGGAGGAGGTGCTCACCGAGGCGGCGCTGGCCTTCGTCGCCGAGCTGCACCGGCGGTTCACGCCGCGCCGGGACGAGCTGCTCGCCCGCCGGGCGGAGCGCCGCGCCGAGATCGCCCGTACGTCCACCCTGGACTTCCTTCCCGAGACCGCGGCGATCCGCGCCGACGACTCCTGGAAGGTCGCGCCGGCCCCGGCGGCCCTGACCGACCGCCGCGTCGAGATCACCGGCCCCACCGACCGCAAGATGACGATCAACGCGCTGAACTCCGGCGCGAAGGTGTGGCTGGCCGACTTCGAGGACGCTTCGGCGCCCACCTGGGAGAACGTCATCCTGGGGCAGCTCAACCTCATCGACGCGTACACCCGGAAGATCGACTTCACGGACCCGCGCTCGGGCAAGTCGTACACCCTCAAGCCGGCCGAGGAGCTGGCCACGGTCGTCATGCGGCCGCGCGGCTGGCACCTGGAGGAGCGGCACCTGACCTTCGACGGACGCCCGGTGCCCGGCGCGCTCGTCGACTTCGGGCTCTACTTCTTCCACAACGCCCAGCGTCTGATCGACCTCGGGAAGGGCCCGTACTTCTACCTCCCGAAGACCGAGTCGCACCTGGAGGCCCGCCTCTGGAACGAGATCTTCGTCTTCGCCCAGGACTACGTCGGCATCCCGCAGGGCACCGTCCGCGCCACGGTCCTCATCGAGACCATCACGGCCGCGTACGAGATGGAGGAGATCCTCTACGAGCTCCGCGACCACGCCGCCGGTCTCAACGCGGGCCGCTGGGACTACCTCTTCTCCATCGTCAAGAACTTCCGTGACGGCGGCGCCAAGTTCGTCCTGCCGGACCGCAACGCCGTGACGATGACGGCCCCGTTCATGCGCGCGTACACCGAACTCCTCGTCCGCACCTGCCACAAGCGCGGTGCGCACGCGATCGGCGGCATGGCCGCCTTCATCCCGTCCCGCAAGGACGCCGAGGTGAACAAGGTCGCCTTCGAGAAGGTCAAGGCCGACAAGGACCGCGAGGCGAACGACGGTTTCGACGGCTCCTGGGTCGCCCACCCGGACCTGGTCCCGATCGCCATGGCCTCCTTCGACGCGGTCCTCGGCGACCGGCCGAACCAGAAGGACCGGCTGCGCGAGGACGTCTCGGTGGCGCCCGGGGACCTCATCGCCATCGACTCGCTCGACGCGAAGCCGACCTACGAGGGACTGCGCAACGCGGTGCAGGTCGGCATCCGCTACATCGAGGCGTGGCTGCGCGGCCTCGGTGCCGTCGCGATCTTCAACCTCATGGAGGACGCGGCCACCGCCGAGATCTCCCGCTCGCAGATCTGGCAGTGGATCAACGCCGGCGTGGTCTTCGAGAACGGCGAGACGGCCACCCCCGAACTCGCCCGGAAGGTCGCCGCCGAGGAGCTCGCCGCGATCCGTGAGGAGATCGGCGAGGAGGCCTTCGCGGCCGGCAAGTGGCAGCAGGCGCACGACCTGCTCCTGCACGTCTCCCTCGACGCGGACTACGCGGACTTCCTGACGCTGCCCGCCTACGAGCAGCTGGTCGGCTGACCCGCACAGCGGCCGAACAGCATCCGACCAGGGCCTCGTCGCCCGGTGGCGCACACCACCGGACGGCGGGGCCCTGGCGCGTGACAGGGGCCGTGACGCAACCGAGATATGCAGCTACCTAGCGGTAACAAGCCACGCCGTGCGAGATTCCGCCATGCCACCGGCCGGCGGTCGTCCCCCACGTCACTGCGCACCGCAGGAGCCCCGTCATGCCTTCGTCCCCCCGCCGCGCCCTGCGCGGACTCCTGGCTCTGTGCACCACCCTCTGCACCGCCGCGGGGCTCGCCTCCGCCGCGGCGCCCGCCGCCCACGCCTCCCCCGGCAACGGCCCGACCGCCGTGGTCGCGATGGGCGACAGCTACATCTCCGGCGAGGCCGGCCGCTGGCAGGGCAACAGCCTGACGAACACCGGCAGCCGCAACGGCACCGACCGGGCCTGGACGGGCAGCGGCTACGACCCGTCGCGGGTGTACGGCGCGACCGCGGGCGGCTGCCACCGTTCGGACTCCTCCGAGGTCAGAAGCGCGGGGCCGATCGCCTCCGCGCTCGTCAACCTGGCCTGCTCCGGGGCCACCACGGCCAACGTCTTCCGGGCCTCGCGTGGCGGGCAGCCGTACAAGGGCGAGGCCCCGCAGGCCGACCAGCTCGCCGCCGTCGCCGCCTCCCACGACGTGAAGCTGATCGCGCTCTCCATCGGCGGCAACGACCTGGGCTTCGCCGACATCATCAGCACCTGCGCGACCGACTACATCGTCTGGTACTCCTACTGCCACGACGACCAGCAGGCCGAGGTCGACGCGAAGATCGACG
>NZ_JAPSIW010000150.1 GCF_031178505.1 Streptomyces sp.
CTGGACGGTGCGGCTCATGCCGTCCTCGGTCAGGGAGCCGGCCGGGACGGTGCCGCCGCCGGCACGGAGGGCCTCGGCCAGCTTCATGGTGCTGAGGCCGGCCGCGGCGAGCCGGCGCTCGTCCGGGGTGACGGAGACCTGGAGGTCCTGGACGCCGTCGACGGTGACCTGTCCGACGCCCTCGATGTCCTCCAGGGCGGGGACCACGGTCCGCTCCAGCTGGTCCGCCAGCGCCTGCTGGTCCTTGCCGGAGGTCGCGGCGAGGACGACGGTCGGGATGTCGTCGGTGGAGCCGGCCACGACCTGCGGGTCCACGCCGTCGGGGAGCTGCGCCCGGGCGCGGTTGACGGCCTGCTGGACGTCGGCGACGAGCTGCTTGGTGGACTCGTCGCCGTAGTCGAAGGAGGCCATGACGACGGCGCTGCCCTCGGAGGCGGTGGAGGTGACCGACTTCAGGCCGTCGACGGCCTTGAGCCCGCTCTCCAGCGGCTCGACGACCTGCTTCTCCACCACCTCGGGAGAAGCGCCCTGATAGGGGGCGAGGACCGAGACCACGGGGAGCTCGATCGAGGGCAGGAGCTGCTGTTTCAGCTGCGGTATCGCGATCGCGCCGAACACGATCGCGACGAGGGACATCAGACCGATCAGGGCCCGTTGCGCGAGGCTGAATCTGGACAGCCAGGACATGGGGACTCACTTCCGTGGCGTACTCGTCGGCGGGCGGGCACGACCTCGGTACCCCCGGCTCCACCTTCGGGGATCCGCCGCGGGAATTCCTCGCCCCCCGGGCCCACTTCACCGGGCCGCGCATACCGCGCCTGGAGTACGCGGCCCTCCCCCGGAACGACCACCCGGCCCCGGGGCGTCCCTCAGTCCCGGCCCTGCCCGGCCCGGGGTCGCACCAGACCGGACTCGTAGGCGGTGACCACCAGTTGGGCGCGGTCGCGGGCGCCGATCTTCGCCATGGTCCGGTTCACATGGGTCTTCACCGTGAGCGGGCTGACGTCGAGGCGCTCGGCGATCTCGTCGTTGGACAGTCCGCCCGCGACCAGGACGAGCACCTCCCGTTCGCGGGCGGTGAGGGCGCCGAGCCGTTCGGAGCGGCCCGGGCCGCCGCCGGAGGGGTCGTCGGCCGCGGCGGCGCCCTGGGCGAGGAAGGTCGCGATGAGGCCCTTGGTGGCGGCCGGGGAGAGCAGCGCCTCGCCGGCGTGGGCGATCCGGATGGCCCCGAGCAGTTCCTCCGGTTCGGCCCCCTTGCCGAGGAAGCCGGAGGCCCCGGCGCGCAGCGACTGCACCACGTACTCGTCGACCTCGAAGGTGGTCAGCATGACGATCCGCACGTCCGCCAGGCCGGGGTCGGCGGTGATGGCACGGGTGGCGGCGAGCCCGTCGGTGCCGGGCATGCGGATGTCCATGAGGACGACGTCGGGCCGCTGGGCGCGGGCGAGGGCGAGGGCCTCGGCGCCGTCGGCGGCCTCGCCGACCACCTCCATGTCGGGCTCGGAGTTCACCAGGACCTTGAAGGCGCTGCGCAACAGGGCCTGGTCGTCGGCGAGGAGTACCCGGATCGTCATGTGTCCTCCCCCGTGCGGGACGTCACCGGAAGTATCGCCTGCACCCGGAAGCCGCCCCCGTAGCGGGGTGCGGCGGTGAGGGTGCCGCCGAGGGCGGTGACCCGCTCGCGCATGCCGAGGAGCCCGTGGCCGCCGCCGTCCTCGGCGGGTCCCCCGGCGGGCGGCGCGCCGTCGTCCAGGACGGTGATCTCGACCGTACGGCCCACCCGGACCACGCTCACCTCCGCGCGGGCGCCGGGCCCGGCGTGCTTGCGCACGTTGGTGAGGGCCTCCTGGACGATCCGGTACGCGGCCAGGTCCACGGTCGCGGGCAGCGGGACCTCGCCGCCGGCGCGGGCCAGGGTGACCGGGAGGCCGGCCTTGCGGAAGCCGTCGAGCAGCCCGTCGAGGTCGGCGAGGCCGGGCGCCGGCTCGGTGGGGGCCGCCGGGTCGCCGGACTGCCGCAGCAGGCCGACGGTGGCGCGCAGCTCGTCCAGGGCGGAACGGCTCGCCTCGCGGACGTGGGCGAGGGCCTCCTTGGCCTGGTCGGGGCGCCGGTCCATGACGTGCGCGGCGACGCCCGCCTGGACGTTCACCAGGGCGATGTGGTGGGCGACGACGTCGTGGAGGTCGCGGGCGATCCGCAGCCGCTCCTCGGCGACGCGGCGGCGGGCCTCCTCCTCGCGGGTGCGTTCGGCCCGCTCGGCGCGCTCCCGGATGGCGTCCACGAAGGCGCGGCGGCTGCGGACGGCGTCCCCGGCGGCGGCGGCCATGCCGGTCCAGGCGAACACGCCGAGGTTCTGCTGCGCGTACCAGGGTGTCGGGCCGAAGGCCATGGCGGCGGCGGTGAGCACGGTCATGGTGGCCAGGCCGAAGCGCCAGGTGGTGGGGCGGTCGGTGCGGGAGGCGACGGTGTACAGCGCGAGGACGGCGCTCATGGTGACGGGCACGGGCCGGGTGTCGGCGGCGAGCTCCACGAGGCTGCTCGCCACCGTGAACGCGAGCACGGCGAAGGGCCTGCGGCGGCGCAGCACCAGGGCGGCGGCCCCGGCTCCCATGACGAGCACGCCCCCGCCGGTGGGGGCACGCTCGATGGCGGGGGCCACGGCACTGCCGTGCGGGTTGGTGAAGGAGGCGGCGACCATGCACACGAACACGCCGAACGCGAGGACGGCGTCGAAGGCGAGCGGATGCGCGGCGAACCACGCGCGCAGCCGGCCGGCGGGGGCATGCGGCGGGCGTGCGGGCCCGGCGGGTGCGGTCCCCGCGCCCGGCGCGGGTGCCCGGGGCGGCGCGGTCGGGGCGGGGGCGGACCGGTCGTCGGGGGCCGGGCCGGTCGGGGCGGGGTCGGCGAGGGTCACATCGGGAAACGGTACGGGGAACGGCCCGGGGCCCCGCCACCGCGTGGGGTGGCGGGGCCCCGCCGTACCGGTCGTTCAGCCCGGGAAGAGGCCGTCGTCCGTGAGCATCCCGCGGACCTCGTCCAGGCTCGCGCCCGCCGCCGGAAGGATCAGCTCCGACGGTTCGAGGGAGTCGTCGGGCAGCGGCACCCCGATCCTGCGGACCCCGTCGAGCAGGGCGCCCAGGGTGCGGCGGAAGCCGTCCTCGTCCCCCGACTCCATCTCTGCGAGCAGCTCGTCGTCGAGCGCGTTGAGCTCGGCGAAGTGGCTGTCGGCCAGCTTCCACTGGCCCTCCCCCATGATCCGTACGATCATGTCGCGTCCTTCGGGTCGCCGAGCGGCCGGTCACCGCCGGTGCGGATGCCCGCCCTCGGCGGGTCTCGGGGCTACTGCTTGTCGAACCGCGGGTGGGACTGGGACTGCGGGGCCTGCTGCGCACCGCCCGCGCCGCCCTCGATCGCCTGCTGCTGCGCGGAGGAGCCGCCGGCCAGCTCGGCCTTCATGCGCTGGAGCTCCAGCTCGACGTCCGTACCGCCGGAGAGCCGGTCCAGCTCGGCCTGGATGTCGTCCTTGGCCAGGCCCGACTGGTCGTCGAGCGCGCCCGAGGCGAGCAGCTCGTCGATCGCGCCGGCCCGCGCCTGGAGCTGCGCCGTCTTGTCCTCGGCGCGCTGGATGGCCAGGCCGACGTCGCTCATCTCCTCCGAGATGCCGGAGAAGGACTCCGCGATCCGGGTCTGCGCCTGGGCCGCGGTGTAGGTGGCCTTGATGGTCTCCTTCCGGGTGCGGAAGGCGTCGACCTTGGCCTGGAGCCGCTGGGAGGCGAGGGTGAGCTTCTCCTCCTCCCCCTGCAGCGTCTGGTGCTGCACCTGGAGGTCGCCGACCTGCTGCTGGAGCGCGGCCCTGCGGGACAGCGCCTCACGTGCCAGGTCCTCGCGGCCGAGCGCCAGCGCCTTGCGGCCCTGGTCCTCCAGCTTGGCCGACTGGTTCTGCAGCTGGTTCAGCTGGAGTTCGAGCCGCTTGCGCGAGGTCGCGACGTCGGCGACGCCCCGGCGCACCTTCTGCAGCAGCTCCAGCTGCTTCTGGTAGGAGTAGTCGAGCGTCTCGCGCGGGTCCTCGGCCCGGTCAAGGGCCTTGTTCGCCTTCGCGCGGAAGATCATCCCCATACGCTTCATGACACCGCTCATGGGCTTCGCGCGCCCCCTTCTGACGGACTCGGCACCAGCTCTATCGACAGGATCCACAGTACGGGCCCTGTCTCCATTACCGCACTGTTCGGAGCCGGATGCGCTCCTCCCCAAGGACGACTGCGCGGCTCCTCCCTCCGGCCCAGGGAGTAGACGGATCTCGGGGTGGACCCGCGTCCGTGCCGTCCCCGGCGGAGAGGAGGACGCACTCCGTTAGCCGATCGTTCCCGCCCGGGCTGGGGTCCATGCCCGCCACCCCGTACCCTTGGGTTTTGTGTTCCGTAGCCGTACGAAGGACGAGAAGGCCCCCACCGAGAAGGTGACGGCGGACCTTTCCCCCAAGCAGCCCCGCGACCCCCAGGCCCCCAAGGGCCGCCCGACCCCGAAGCGGAGTGAGGCCCAGTCGCAGCGCCGCCGCGCGCAGTCCACGACGCTCGACCGCAAGGAGGCCGCCAAGCGTCAGCGCGAGGCGCGCCGGGCCGATCTGGCCCGTCAGCGCGAGGCGCTGGCGAGCGGCGACGAGCGCTACCTGCCGGTCCGTGACAAGGGACCGGTCCGCCGATTCGTGCGCGACTTCGTCGACTCGCGCTTCGCGATCGCCGAGTTCTTCCTGCCGATGGCGGTCGTCATCCTGGTGCTGTCGCTGTTCGGCAACACGAACCGGTCGCTGCAGAACATCTCGCTGCTGCTCTGGCTCGGCGTGATCATCCTGATCGTCATCGACTCGATCGGCATCTCGATCCGGCTGCGGAAGCAGCTGAACGAGCGCTTCCCGAACGAGCCGAAGCGCGGTGCCGTGGCCTACGGCCTGATGCGTACGCTCCAGATGCGCCGCCTGCGGCTTCCGAAACCGCAGGTCAAGCGCGGAGAGCGGCCCTGAGCGCCGACCGGTCGGCCCCGGAGCACGTCACCCCGGACGGGGGCGCGCCCGAGGCGGGCGGCCCCGTGCTGCCCGCCGGGCACTGGCCGTCCGGCCAGGGCGGGCTGCGCGACACCGTCCGGCAGGAGCTGGTCGCCCGCCAGGTCGACGAGCAGATAGCCGCCCGCTACCCGGTGGGGCAGCGGTTGCGGATCCTCGACGCCGGCATGGGGCCGGGCACGCAGGCGCTGCGCCTCGCCCGGGCCGGCCACACGGTGACCGGCCTGGAGGCCGATCCGGATCTGCTGAAGGCGGCGCGTGAGTCGCTGGCGACCGAGCCGGCCGGGATCCGCGAGCGGGTCCGGCTGATCGAGGGGGACGGACGCGAGACCGGCGTCCACTTCATGCCGGGGAGCTTCGACGTGGTCCTGTGCCACGGGGTGCTCATGTACGCCGACGAGCCGGACGCGCTGCTCGCCGGGCTCGCCCGGATGCTGGCGCCCGGGGGTCTGCTCTCCCTGGTCGTACGGAACGCGGACGCCCTGGCCATGCGGCCGGGGCTGGCCGGGGACTGGCCGGGCGCGCTCGCCGGTTTCGAGTCGGACGTCTACACGAACGACGACGGGGTGAAGGTGCGGGCGGACCGGCTGGAGGCGCTGACGGCGACGCTCGCCGGGATCGCGGCGCCGCTGCACGCCTGGTACGGGGTGCGGGTCTTCACCGACGGCATCCCGCCCGAGCGGGGCCTGCCGGCGGCGGACGAGCTGGACCGGCTGCTGACCGCCGAGGACCGGGCCGGAAGAACGGATCCCTACCGGCGGGTCGCCGGCCTGCTGCACCTGTGCGGCGTCCGCGGCTGACCGTCGCGTGGGCGGCGGCGGCCGGTCTCCCGGCCCGTAGCCTTACCCCCGGCCACCCGCTCCACACCTGATCGGATGCGTCCGCCGGGCCGGGCAGACTCCGGAATCGGATACTCCGGACATGGACGCATCCGCTGCCCGTCGCCTTCTGCCCCCGCTCGCCGCCGGGATGTGCGCCGCCGCGCTGCTCGGCGGCTGTTCCCCCGCCGGCTCCGGGACGGCCGCCCCGGACCGCTCCACGCAGGCGGCGGCGCCGGTCGCCGCCCGTGACCTGGAGGACGACTACCGGCAGGTGATCCGGGACGTGCTGCCCTCGGTCGTGCAGATCGACGCGACGAACGGTCTCGGTTCCGGGGTCGTCTACGACGACAAGGGACACATCGTCACCAACGCGCACGTGGTGGGCCGGGAGCGGAGCTTCAAGGTGACCGCGGCGACCGGCGGGCAGCCGGTGACGGCGCGGCTCGTCTCCGCGTACCCCGAGCAGGATCTCGCGGTGATCAAGCTGGACTCCGTGCCGCAGGGGCTCAAGGCGGCCCGGTTCGGTGACTCCGCGAAGGTCGACATGGGGCAGATCGTGCTCGCGATGGGGTCGCCGCTCGGCCTGTCCGGCAGTGTCACGCAGGGCATCGTCTCGGCGACCGGCCGGACGGTCAGCGAGGGGCGCGCGGGCGGCGGCACGGGCGCGACCATCGGGAACATGGTGCAGACCTCGGCCGCGATCAACCCCGGCAACAGCGGGGGCGCCCTGGTGAACCTGCGGAGCGAGGTCATCGGCATCCCGACGCTCGCGGCGAGCGATCCCCAGATGGGCGGGGGTGCGGCGCCCGGCATCGGCTTCGCGATCCCGGCGTCCATGGTGCGGACGATCGCGGACCAGATCATCCGCGACGGCAGGGTGACCGACTCGGGCCGCGCGGCCCTGAACATCTCCGGGCGGACGGTCCTCAGCGACGACTACGACCCGGCGGGCGTGGCCGTCGTCGAGGCGCCCGCGAACGGCGCGGCGGGCGCGGCGGGCCTGCGCCCCGGCGATGTCATCACCCGGATCGGTGACGACGAGATCACCACCATCACCTCCCTCGCCGAGGCCCTCGCCTCACGGCGGCCGGGCGAGAAGGTGACGGTGACGTACGTGCGGGGCGCGCAGACGCGCCGCGCGGAGGTCACGCTCGGCGAGATGTGACCGGCCGGGGCCGGTACGGGAGCGGGGCCGCCGCCCCGTACCGGCCGCCGGGGCGCTCAGCCCTCCGCGTCCAGCGGCATCGGGCCGTAGATCTTCGTGCCGTCCTCGGAGAGCGTCACCTGATCGGCGCCGCCCGCGAGGAGGTCGCGCCAGTGCTCCCCGATCCAGCTCTCGGCGTCGCCCTGGGTGGTGAACTCCTCAGGGGTCACCACCGGCTGGACCTCCGTGCCGTCGGACTTCTCGAACCGCCACGTCCATGCCATGTCCGCCTCCTGGTGCTCGCCGGATGATCGGTTTCCTGCCCGCAGAGTAGCCGGGCGCGCACGCCTCGCGGTGGCGCGGGAGGATCTGAGCGTGGAACTGACTCTGCTCGGCACCGGCGCCCCCCTGGGGTTGCCCCGCCCCGACTGCCCCTGCGCCGTGTGCGCGCTCTCCCGAGGGTCCCGTGCGCGGGCCGCGACCGCGCTGCTCGTCGACGGGGCCCTGCTCCTGGACCTCACCCCCGGCGCCGCCCTCGCGGCGGCCAGGTCGGGGCATTCCCTCGTGGGGGTGCGCCAGGTGCTGCTGTCCCATCCGCACGACGGTCCCGCGGTGGAGCTGCCCGCCGGGCTGCCCGCCGCCGGGCGCGTACCGGACGGCCGGGAGCTGACGCTGATCAGCGGGCACCGGGTGCGGGCGGTGCCGATGGACGCGCCCGGGACGGGGTACGAGGTGACCTCGGCCGACGGGGAGCGGCTGCTCTACCTGCCGCCCGGCGGGGCGCCCGCGGGGCTGGCCGACGACCACCGCGGGCCGTACGACGTGGTGATCGCCGATGTCACCGGGCGGCCGGACGCGCTGGCGCGGCTGCGGGCGGCCGGCGGCGTGGGGCCGGCGACGGTGGTGATCGCGGCGCATCTGGACCACGACGCGCCGACCGGGGCCGAGCTGGACCGGCGGCTGGCGGCGGCGGGCGCGCGGGCGGTGCCGGACGGCACGACGCTGTACGCGGGCGAGTACCACGAGGTGCCGGAGGTGCCGCGGCGGACGCTGGTGACCGGCGGCGCCCGGTCGGGGAAGTCGGTGGAGGCCGAGCGGCGGCTGGAGTCGTTCCCGGAGGTGCTGTACGTGGCGACCGGCGGCACCCGGGAGGGCGATCCGGAGTGGGCGGAGCGGGTGAGCCTGCACCGGGAGCGGCGGCCGGGTTCCTGGCGTACGGCAGAGACCTGCGACCTCGTGCCGCTGCTCGCCGAGGACGGTCCGGCCCTGCTCGTCGACTGTCTGTCGCTGTGGCTGACGGACGCCATGGACCGGGTGGGCGCGTGGGACGACGAGCGGTGGGCGGACGGCGGGCGGGCGGCGCTGCGGGAGCGGACGGCGGAGCTGGTGGCGGCGGTGCGAGCCACCCGCCGTACGGTCGTGGCGGTGACGAACGAGGTCGGTTCGGGGGTGGTGCCGGGCACGGCGGCGGGGCGCCGGTTCCGGGACGAGCTGGGGCGGCTGAACGCGGCCTTCGCGGACGAGTGCGAGCAGGTGGTGTGGGTGGCCGCGGGTCAGCCGCTGGTGCTGCGCGGGTAGGGTGCGGTCGACCGACACGTACGGACGATGACCCTCGCTGATGTCACAAGGCGGAACCGTGAACCTGGACGACTTCTCCGATCTGATCGCGCGCGCCGACGGCGGGACACGGCGGGACGCCGAGGAGCGCCGTGAGCGGCTGGTCGTGCCGCCGGGTGCCCTCGGGCGCCTGGACGAGCTGGGCGAGTGGCTGTCGGCGGCGCAGGGCGAGGTGAAGGTCCGGCCGGTCGAGCACCCGAAGGCGGTGCTGTTCGCGGGCGACCACGGGGTGGCCGCGCTCGGGGTGTCGGGGCGGGCGGCGGGTACGGCGCACGAGCTGGTGCGGGCGGTCCTGGAGGGCGCGAGCCCGGTGGCCGTGCTCGCCCGGTCGATGGGCGTGCCGGTACGGGTCGTGGACGCGGGCCTGGACTGCGACCCGGAGCTGCTGCCGGCGGAGGTGACCCGGCACCGGGTCCGGCGCGGCAGCGGCCGGATCGACATCGAGAACGCGCTGACGGCCGAGGAGGCCGAGGCGGCGGTCCGGCTCGGCATGGCGATCGCCGACGAGGAGGCCGACTCGGGCACCGATCTGGTGGTCCTGGGCGATCTCAGCGTGGGCGGTACCACCCCGGCGTCCACCCTGATCGCCGCCCTGTGCGGCACGGACGCCTCGGTGGTGACCGGGCGCGGCGGGGCCGGGATCGACGACCTGGCGTGGATGCGCAAGTGCGCGGCGGTCCGGGACGCGCTGCGGCGGGCCCGGCCGGTCCTGGGCGACCAGCTGGAGCTGCTGGCGGCGGTCGGCGGCGCGGACCTCGCGGCGACGACCGGTTTCCTGCTCCAGGCCTCGGTCCGGCGGCTGCCGGTGATCCTGGACGGTGTGGTGGGCGCGGCCTGCGCGCTGGTGGCGCAGCGGGCGGCGTTCCGGGCGCCGGACTGGTGGCTGGCGGGCCAGGTGAGCGGCGAGCCGGCGCAGGCGAAGGCGCTGGACCGGATGGCGCTCAACCCTCTGCTGGACCACGGCGTCCATGTGGGTGAGGGAACCGGGGCACTGCTCGCGCTTCCCCTCGTCCGCGCCGCGGCGGCGTTCGCCGCGGAGCTGCCCGAGCGTCCGGACCCGACCACCCCGGACGCGGCGGGCGACGGCGGCGGCGCCTGACGGGGAAGACCTGCGGAACGACCGGCTCCGGGGACGGCCCCCGTGACGCGGCCGGGCAGGTGGGGACCCACCGTGCCCGCGACGCGCGCGGGGCCGTTTCCGGAGCCGCTTCATGACCAGCGATGCCCCATATGATCGCTTTTCATGGGAGAGGTCCGTTTGTCCGCCGAAGGAACACCCCGGGGCACCACCACCCGTTCACGGCGCGCCGCCGCGTTCGCCGTCTGGTACCTGCGCGCCGTCACGTTCGTCAACTTCCTGAGCGCCGTGTGGGTCTCCTTCGGACAGGACCTGCGCCGGCACAACGAGGACGACTTCTTCACCCCGTACCTGCTCACCGCCGGTTTCGCCTCGGGGGTCTTCACCCTCTTCCTGGCGGTCACCATGCGCCGCAGGAAGCGTGCCGCCTGGATCCTCAACCTGGTGCTCGGCGGCCTCTTCCTGCTGCTGTTCGCGCTCGTCATGCTCTTCCCCGAGGTGCGGGGACACACCCAGAACTGGATCTCGCTCGTCCTCACCGCCGCCTTCGTCCTCGCCCTGCTGCTGGGGCGCAGGGAGTTCTACGCGAAGGGCGACCGCTCCAACCCGGTCCTGGCCGCCTGCGTGGCGGCCGGCGGCCTGCTCGTCACCTCGCTCCTCGCCGCCGGTCTCGTCACCCTCACCAACACCGCCCCCGGCTCCCCGTCCTTCCCCGAGCGCTGGCGGTACGGGCTGATGCGGCTGGTCACCCTGGCCGCGGACGACTCCCGCTTCCCGGACATCGCCACACCCGGCTGGGTGGACGTCACGATCAACGTCCTGTCCACCCTCCTGCTCTTCGCCGTCCTCTTCGCCGCCTTCCGCTCGCGGCGGGCCGTGGACCCGCTCACCCCCGCGGACGAGGAGCGGCTGCGGGCCCTCCTGGACAGGCACGGGGACCGCGACTCGCTCGGCTACTTCGCGCTGCGCCGGGAGAAGAGCGTCGTCTGGTCGCCGAGCGGGAAGGCCGCCGTCACCTACCGCGTGCTCGGCGGGGTCTCGCTCGCCTCGGGCGATCCGATCGGCGACCCGGAGGCCTGGCCGGGCGCGATCGAGCCGTGGCTGGCCGAGGCGCGCGAACACGGCTGGATCCCGGCCGTGATGGGCGCGGGTGAGGAGGCCGGGACGGTCTACGCCCGGCACGGCCTGGACGCCCTGGAGCTGGGCGACGAGGCGATCGTCGACACCGACGAGTTCACCCTGGACGGCCGGGCCATGCGCACGGTCCGGCAGGCGTACAACCGGGTGAAGCGGGCCGGGTACGAGGTGCGCATCCGCCGCCACGAGGACATCCCGGCCGGGGAGACGGCGGCGCTGCTGCGCAAGGCCGACGAGTGGCGGGACGGGGCGACCGAGCGCGGCTTCTCCATGGCGCTCGGGCGGCTCGGCGACCCGGGCGACGGCCGCTGCGTGATGCTGGAGTGCGCGGACGCGGCCGGTGAACTGCGCGCGCTGCTCTCCTTCGTGCCGTGGGGGCCGAAGGGCCTGTCGCTCGACCTGATGCGCCGCGACCGGGACTCGGAGAACGGCCTCGTGGAGTTCATGGTGATCGAACTCCTGCGGCGCGCCGACGAGATCGGGATCACTCAGGTCTCGCTGAACTTCGCGATGTTCCGCTCCGTCTTCGAACGTGGCTCGAAGCTCGGGGCGGGGCCGGTGCTGCGCCTGTGGCGTTCACTGCTCGGCTTCTTCTCCCGCTGGTGGCAGATCGAGTCGCTGTACCGCGCCAACGCCAAGTACCGGCCGATCTGGGAGCCACGGTTCATGCTGTTCGAGA
>NZ_JAPSIW010000151.1 GCF_031178505.1 Streptomyces sp.
CCTCGACGCCGCGGGCGACGAGGCCGCCGGCCTCACCGCCGTAAGGGAACTGGCGGGCGAACTCGCGCGGGGCGTCCGCCGGGATTCGTAACCCGTTCGGGTGGAACTCGGACCGGGGAGGCGCGGTTGTGCCTCCCCGGTTCGTTGCGTGGGGCGTGAGCGAGAAGAACCCTGACGGTAGGAACGGGAGTGCGCGCGAGCGCCTCAAGGAGCAGCGCGAACGAGAGCAGGCGCGCGAGAAGCAGCGGCGCGTCCTGATCGTGTCCGCGGCGGTGGTCGGCGTCCTGGGCCTCGCCGCGGTCGTCGGTGTGATCGCCGCCGGCGGGGACAAGGACGGCGGCTCCGACAAGGCGGGCCCCGTCGTCGCCCCCAGCGGCGCCCTCGGCGGCGAGAAACCGGCCATCGTCACGGGCCGGCCGGACGCCCCCTCCACCCTCGCGATCTGGGAGGACTTCCGCTGCCCGGCCTGCGCCGCCTTCGAGAACGCCTTCCGGGACACCATCCACGAGCTGGAGGCCTCCGGAGCGCTCAAGACCGAGTACCACCTCGCCACCCTCATCGACGGCAACATGGGCGGCAGCGGCTCCCTGCGCGCGGCGAACGCGGCGGCCTGCGCCCAGGACGCCGGGAAGTTCACCCCGTACCACGACACGCTCTACATCAACCAGCCGCCGGAGCCCGACGACGCCTTCGCCAAGAACTCCAAGCTGATCGAGCTGGCGGCCAAGGTGCCCGGGCTCGACACGCCCGACTTCCGCTCCTGCGTCGAGAACGGCACGCACGACGGCTGGGTGGCCGCGTCCCACGACGCCTTCAAGAAGGGCAGCTTCCGCGGCACCCCCTCCGTCCTCCTCAACGGAGAGGCGATCTTCCCGACCAAGGGGAGCGAGCAGATCTCCAAGGAGAACCTGAAGAAGTGGGTCGCCGAGGCCAACAAGGGCAAGAAGCCGGGCACGGCCTCCCCGCCGGCCGGCTGACCTTTTCGGCCGGTTAGTTACGCAGACGTTGCCGGGTGGGCTGCCGTCCCGCCCGCCCGGCAGGGTAGCGTCGGTGCTGCCATGGACCTTGCCTACATTCCCAGCCCGTCGACCGGCGTGATCAACCTCGGACCGATCCCGCTGCGCGGCTATGCCTTCTGCATCATCATCGGTGTCTTCGTCGCCGTCTGGTACGGCAACAAGCGCTGGATCGCCCGGGGCGGCACCGCCGGCACCGTGGCCGACATCGCCGTCTGGGCGGTGCCCTTCGGCCTCGTCGGCGGACGCCTCTACCACGTGATCACCGACTACCAGCTGTACTTCAGCGAGGGTGAGAACTGGGTCGACGCCTTCAAGATCTGGGAGGGCGGCCTCGGCATCTGGGGCGCCATCGCGCTCGGCGCGGTGGGCGCCTGGATCGGCTGCCGCCGGCGGGGCATCCCGCTCCCCGCGTACGCCGACGCCATCGCCCCCGGCATCGCCCTCGCCCAGGCCATCGGCCGCTGGGGCAACTGGTTCAACCAGGAGCTGTACGGCCGGCGGACCGACCTGCCGTGGGCGCTGAAGATCACCGAGAGCGCCAACCGCGAGGCCGGTCTCTACCACCCCACCTTCCTGTACGAGTCGCTGTGGTGCGTCGGCGTGGCGCTCCTGGTCGTCTGGGCCGACCGCCGCTTCCGGCTCGGCCACGGACGGGCCTTCGCCCTGTACGTCGCCGCGTACTGCGCCGGCCGGGGCTGGATCGAGTACATGCGGGTGGACGAGGCGCACCACGTGCTCGGTCTGCGCCTGAACGTGTGGACCGCGATCGTCGTCTTCGTGCTGGCCGTGGTGTACATGGTCGTCTCGGCCCGGGTCCGCCCCGGACGCGAGGAGGTCGTGGAGCCCAGGGCCGCCGCCAAGGCCGCCGCCGAGGGGGCGGCCGGCGCGGAGGACGGGGAGCGGGAGCAGGACCAGGAGGACGGCGCGCCGGACGCGGCTTCCGGGGACACCGGGAAGGATGCCCCCGAGGGCGCCGGCAAGGGTGCCGAGGGCGCCGGATCGGCGGCCAAGAGCTGATCCGCCGTGGCTGAGGGCCGCCGGGACCGACAGGTCCCGGCGGCCTTTTGCCGTCCCGGTCCCAGGGCTCAGGCCGTGCGGGCGGCCAGTGCGAGGACCCGGCGGGCGACCGCCACCACGGCCGCGTCCACGAAACGGCCGTCCGCCAGGGCCTGCGCCCCGTGCTCGGCGGCCGCGGCCTCGACGACCTCCCGCGCCGCGTCGACCTCGTCCGGGGTGGGCAGGTAGGCCCGCTCGATCACCGGCAGCTGACGCGGGTGGATCGCCGCCCGGCCGAGGAAACCCAGGGCGCGGCCCCGGGCGCAGCCGGCGGCGAGGCCCGCCAGGTCACCGATGTCCGGGTGGACCGACTGCACCGGCGGCGGCAGGCCGGCCGCGCGGGCGGCGACCACGAGACGGCCGCGCGACCAGTCGAGTCCACGGTCCTCCCGTACGCCCAGGTCGGCGCGGAGGTCCGCCTCGCCGAGGGCCACGCCGTGGACGGCGGGATGCGCGGAGGCGATGGCGTGGGCGTGCTCCACGGCCAGGGCGCTCTCCAGGAGCGCGTGGAGCGGGACTCCGGGGGCGAGCTCCGCGATCCGGTGGATGTCAGTGGCGTGTGTCACCTTGGGAAGACGAAGACCGCCGAGGCCGGGGAGGGAGGCCAGCGTGGAGATGTCGTGCGGGGAGTGGACGCGGACATGGACCGGTACGGGAGGGACGTCGGCGAGCAGATCCGCCGTGGCGTCCAGGGCGTACGCCTTGCGGTGCGGGGCCACCGCGTCCTCCAGGTCCACGATCACCACGTCGGCGCCGGAGGCCAGGGCCTTGGCCACCACGGCGGGCCGGTCACCGGGGGCGTACAGCCAGGTCAGCGGCGTGCGGGCGCGGTCCGTCACCGTCCCGCCCGGGTCCGCGGCGTGGCCCGCGCAGGGGGTGCGGACCGTACCGCTCATACCGCTCCCTGGTCGCGCAGGGCGCCGATCTCGGCAGGGGTGAGGCCGAGTTCGGCGAGGACGTCGGCGGTGTCCGCGCCGTGGGGGCGGCCCGGCCAGCGGATCGCGCCGGGGGTCTCGGACAGCCGGAAGAGGACGTTCTGCATGCGGATCGTGCCCAGTTCGGGATCCTCGACCTCGGTGAAGGTGCCGAGCGCCCGGTACTGCGGGTCCTCCACGACGTCCCGCACGTCGTGGACGGGCGCGATGGCGGCCTCCGCCTTCTCGAAGGCCGCCAGGGCCTCGTCCCGGGTGCGGCGGGCGATCCAGGCGCCGACCGCCTCGTCCAGCTCGTCCGCGTGCGCGGCCCGGCCCGTGCCGTCGGCAAACCAGGGTTCGTCGACCAGTTCGGGCCGGCCGACCAGGCGCAGCACCCGTTCGGCGATGGACCGGGCGGAGGTCGAGACGGCGACCCAGGAGCCGTCGGCGGTCCGGTAGGTGTTGCGCGGGGCGTTGTTGCGGGAGCGGTTGCCGGTCCGGGGCTGGACGTACCCGAGCTGGTCGTACCAGAGGGAGTGGGGCCCGATGACGGAGAGCATCGGTTCGATGATCGCCATGTCGACGACCTGGCCGCGCCCGGTCGCCGTCCTGGCGGTGAGCGCGGTCATCACCGCGTACGCGGTGGCGAGGGCGGCGATCGAGTCGGCCAGGCCGAAGGGGGGCAGGGTGGGCGGGCCGTCGGGCTCGCCGGTGATGGCGGCGAAGCCGCTCATCGCCTCGGCGAGGGTGCCGAAGCCGGGGCGGTGGGCGTACGGGCCGAACTGGCCGAAGCCGGTGACCCGGGCGAGGACCAGCCGGGGATTGGCGGCGGAGAGCTCCTCCCAGCCCAGGCCCCAGCGTTCCAGCGTGCCGGGCCGGAAGTTCTCCACGATCACGTCGGCGTCGGCGGCGAGCCGCAGCAGCGTGTCCCGGCCGCCGGGACTCGACAGATCGAGGGTGATCGTCCGTTTGTTGCGGCCGAGGACCTTCCACCACAGGCCCACCCCGTCCTTGGCGGGTCCGTGGCCCCGGGAGGGGTCGGGCGTGCGCGGGTGCTCGACCTTGACGACGTCGGCGCCGAAGTCGCCCAGCATCGTGGCCGCGAGCGGCCCGGCGAAGAGGGTCGCGAGGTCGAGGACGCGCAGCCCGTGCAGGGGGGCGCGCGGGGTGGGCGGAGGAGCGGGGGCGGGGGAGGGCGTGGCGGCGGTCATACGGGGTCGGCCTCCAGGGAGTCGGGGGAGAGGAACGCCGCCTCGATCTCCGCCCGGTACGGCATCGACGTCGACGCGCCCTCGCGCTGGACGGAGAGCGCGGCGGCGGCCTGGCTCCACGCCAGCGCCTCCGGGACGGGACGGCCCTCGCCGAGGGCGACCGCGAGGGCGCCGACGAAGGTGTCACCGGCGGCGGTGGTGTCCACGGCCCGGACCCGCGGGGCGGGCACGGTGACGGGCTCGGTGCCGCGCGCCGCGTAGAGACAGCCCGAGGCGCCGAGGGTGACGACCACCTCGGGCACGTCCCGCAGCAGGGCCCGGGCGGCGGCGACGGGGTCGGAGAGACCGGTGAGCGCGGTGGCCTCGTGCTCGTTGGGGACCAACAGGTCGGTCGTCGCGAGGAGTTCGGGGGGCAGGGCCTGGGCGGGGGAGGGGGTGAGGACGGTGCGGACACCGAGCCGGCGGGCGGTGCTCGCGCCCTCCGCGACGACGGAGAGGGGCAGTTCGAGCTGGAGCAGCAGGGCGTCGGCGGTGCCGATCAGCGCCTCGTCGCCGTGGGTGAGGGAGGTGACGGTGGCGTTGGCCCCGGGGACGACGACGATCGCGTTGCCGCCCTCGTCGTCCACGACGATGTGGGCGGTGCCCGAGGGGCCGCCGGTGGTGCGCAACAGGTCGGTGTCGACCGCGCAGTGCTCCAGATTGGCCCGGAGACGGGCCCCGAAGTCGTCCGCGCCGACCGCCCCGATCATCGCGACCTCGGCGCCCGCCCGGGCGGCGGCGACGGCCTGGTTGGCGCCCTTGCCGCCGGGGATCGTACGGAACGCGCGGCCGGTGACGGTCTCGCCGCGGGCCGGGGCCCTCGGGACGTACGCGACGAGGTCCATGTTGGTGCTGCCGAGTACGACGATGCTGGTCATGGGCGTACTGCCTCCAGGTGGGTCAGTTCGGCCAGGGCGTCGAAGCCGATGCCGTCGAAGCCCGCGACCGAGGTCGAGAGCCGGTTCTTGAGGGGGGAGGTCCAGCGGGCGGGCAGCCGGTCGGGGTGTCCGGCCAGCAGACCGGCGACGGAGCCGGCGGTCGCGCCGTTGGAGTCGGTGTCCCAGCCGCCGGAGACCGCCGCGCAGATCGAGCGCGAGAAGTCGCCGTCGGCGTGGGTGAGCGCGGCGGCGAGCAGGGCGGCGTTCGGGACGGCATGCACCCAGTGGTACCCGCCGAGAGTGGCGTGCAACTGGTCGACGACCGTGTCGAAGCAGGCGGTGGCGCGGGCCGTCGCGATACCGAGGCGGACCGCGCGGGCCAGGCGGGACCGCGGCGGGACCACGCCCAGTCCGGCGGCGAGGGCCTGGTGCACGTCGGCCGTGCCGGAGGCGGCGGCGGCCACGGTGCCGGCGACGAACATCGCGCCGTACACGCCGTTGGCGGTGTGGGTGAGCACCGCGTCCCGGTACGCCTGCGCGGCGGCGGCCTCCGGGGCGCCGGGGTGGGTCCAGCCGTGCACGTCGGCCCGGATCTGGGCGCCGATCCACTCGCGGAAGGGGTTGCGGTGGACGGCGGTCAGCGGGGGTTCGATGCCGTCGAGGAGGTTGCGGTAGGCGATCCGCTCGGCCGTGAAGGCGCGGCCGGCGGGCAGTTCGTCCAGCCAGAGGCGGGCGACATCGGCGGTGGTGAACCCCCGGCCGTACCGCTGGAGGAGCAGCAGGTTGAGCAGGGGGTAGTTGAGGTCGTCGTCCTCGGGCATCCCGTCGACGTTCTCGGCGAGGGACGTGCCGGCGGAGCGGCGGTTCCAGGGGTGCGCGGCGAGGAGTGCGGCGGGGACGCCGCGGGCCGTGAACCATCCGTCGAGCGGCCAGTTGCCGCCGGCGCGGGCCAGGGCACGGAGGGCCGCCAGTGGCAGCTTCTCGACGGGCTTGCCGAGCAGGCACCCGGCGGCCCGGCCGAGCCAGGCCGCGTGCAGCCGTGCCCGGAGGCCGGGGCCGGCCGCGGTGGCGGTGCGGCCGGCGGGGCGGACCGGCAGGATCGCGTCGAGGCGGTCGGGTTCGTCGGCGGCGAGCGGGGAGGGCAGCGCGGCCAGGGCGTCGAGCAGTTCCCCGGCCGGCGCGCGCAGGTGCGGCCGGGGGACGGGCGAGGCGCCGGCGGTGGCGGGCGCGGGCCCACCACCGGCCGCGGCCCAGCGCGCGGCGAACACCCGGACGTCCCGCCCGTCCTCGGCCGCCTGCCGCAGCTCGTGCCCCACGAGGTCCTCCGGCTGCACCCACGTCAGGCGCAGGAGAGCCGGCGGCTCGGCCGCCGTCGCCGCCGAGCCCGCGCCCGGGAGCGTACCGGCGGGGGCGGTGTCCGCGGGCGCGCGGCGGTGGACGCCGGTACCGGGGCCGGTGGCCGGGGCTCCGGGGGCAGTGCCGGGGGTGGCCGGTCCCGGTGGGGCGGCGGGTGCTCCGGGGGGCGGGGTGGTCACCGCTGGGCGCCCGTCAGCTCCGCGTACGCCGCCTCGTGCGCGCGGCGGCGGGCCAGGTCGCGGGCGAAGACCTCATGGGCCACGGCCGCCAGGGCCGCCGCCGGGGCGTGCAGATCGAGGCGGCTCGCCTCCGCCACCTCCTTCGCCCAGTCGGCGGGCACGGCCGGCTCACCGTGCAGGGCGCCCGCGATCGCCCCCGCCATCGTGGCGATCGAGTCGCAGTCACGGCCGTAGTTGACCGCGCCGAGCACCGTACGGCGGTAGTCGCCCTCCCCGACCAGGAGCATGCCGAGGGCGATCGGCAGCTCCTCGATCGCGTGCAGCCGGGAGGGGCGGCGGGCGCCGAGCGAGGGGGAGCGGTAGTCGGGGCCCACCGAGTCGAAGGGAGCGACCGCCGCCCGCAGCGCAGCGAGTGCCGACTCGAAGTCCCGGTGGCGGTCCGCGACCTCGGCGACCGCCTCGATCGCCGCCCTGGTGCCGTCCTTCGCGAGCGACAGCGCCGACTCCACGACGGTACGGGGCGTGGCGCCCGGCGCGCAGGCCGCCGCGACCGCCGCCGCGAAGACGCCCGCCGCCTCGCGGCCGTACGAGGACTGGTGCGCGCCGGCCACGTCCAGGGCCTCGGCGTACGCGGCGGCCGGGTGGGCGGCGTTGACCAGGCCGACCGGCGCCATGTACATCGCGGCACCGCAGTTGACGATGTTTCCGGTGCCCGCCTCGCGCGGGTCGGCGTGGCCGTAGTGGAGACGGGCGACGATCCACTTCTCGGCGAGGAAGATCCGCTGGAGGGGGAGCGCCTCGGCCTCCAGCTCCGGGATCCAGACGGGTGTGCCCATGAGTTCGGGGACGAGATGGTCCGCGACCGCGTACGCGTCGAGATGGTCGCGGACCTTCGCGTAGACGCGGATCAGGGCATGGGTCATCAAGGTGTCGTCGGTGACGTGTCCGTCGCCCTTGTGGTACGGGGCGACGGGCCGGGCGGTGCGCCACTCGTCGCCGTGCCACGGACCGACGATGCCCGTGACGCGCCCGCCGTGGCGTTCCAGGATCTGGGCGGGGGTGTACCCCTCGACGGGGCCACCGAGCGCGTCGCCGACGGCGGCGCCGAGGAGACTGCCGGTGATCCGGTCATCCAGTGTGGGTGTCATGTCGGAATTGTCCCCCTGGGAGGGCCGGTTCCGTGGCTCCCAGCAGTCCGGCGAGTTCCACCAGGTCCGCCCCCGCCAGGCGCGGCAGCGCGCAGCCCGCCAGCGTCCGGCAGGCCTCCCGCCAGGTCGCCGGCACCGAACGGCCGCCGCCCAGCGCGCCGGTGAGGGCGCCCACGAGCGCCGGGGCCGAGTCCGCGACCCGGGACAGGCAGGCGGCGGCCGGGACGGCGGCCGCCATCTCGCCCCGTGCGGCGGTCGCCAGGGCCAGCGCGACGGGGACGGTCTCGGCGGCGGCGATGCCGTAGCTGTAGACGTGGTCCACGATCTGGTGCTCCAGGAGCGGGACCAGCGAGAAGGCCGAGTCGGCGGTCGCCGCGAGGGCCAGGGCGTGCCGGGCGTTGCGGCCGATCTCCGTGGCGTGGGGCAGCTCCGCGAGGGCCGCCGCGACGGCCTCGTCCGCCGCCGCCCCGCCGAGCGCGGCCGCCACGGCCGCCGCCGTCGCCCGGGCGCCGTGCACGCCGTCGCCGTCCTGGGTGTAGCGGGCGTCGAACTCGGCCAGCGCGGCGGCGGCGCGCGGATCGCCCGGATGGGCGGAGGCGAGGACGGCGGCGCGGACACAGGCGGCGTCGTCGAAGTAGTGCGGGTTGTCGTGGCCGGTCGCGGGCGGGCGCAGACCGGTGGCGAGGTTGCCGAGACCCGCCCGGACCGAGATCCGGGCGCGCAGCGGGAGGACGGCGGACTCGACCTCCGGGGCGCGGGCCGCGGCGGCGGAGACCTGGGCCGCGAGGGCGTTCCACGCCCGGTCGACGGCGGCCCGGAGCCGGCGCTCCGGGGGGAGCGCGGCGAAGGCCGGGCCGGCGGCGGCGAGGACCGACTCGGCGGTGAAGACCGCCCATTCGGCGTCGTCGGAGGGGCCGAGACGGAGGGGTTCGGGCGGCTGGTTGAGGGCGAGGGGGACGGGGAGGGTGGTCGTCGCGTTCTGCTCCGCGAAGGTGTCGAGCTCGCGGGTGAGGCGGCGGGTCCACTCCGGCATCCGGGCGGCGCGGTGGCGGGCGGCGGGCCAGCCGGCGGCGTCGCCCGCCGCGATGCCGAGGAGCAGGCCCTCGATCCTCCCGTGCCGGGAGAGCGGCGGGACCGGGCGGTGGCCGGGGGCGGCCGGGTCCCGGGTGGGGTTCTGCGCGGTACGCACGGGGGTGGCCGGGTGCCGGGTCGCCCGGCGGGCCGTCCTGCCCGGGGTCCCGTTCCGCGCGGTCCGCTCCGGGGGCGCCGCCGGGTGCTCCTGGGCGCCGGGGAGGGAGCCGGTGCCCGGCACCGGGGGCTGTGCCCACCCGTCCCGCCCCGCGGGACGCGTGCCCACAGCGGTGGCGGCGGGGGTGGGGGCGCCCGGGCCCGGGGGGCGGGCGCCCGCAGCGGTGGTTGCCGGCGCCGGGGTCCCCGGGCCCGGTTGGCGGGCGCCCGCAGCGGTGGGGGTGGGGGTGTCGGGGTGCGGGGCGCGGGTGTCCAGGGCGGTGGAGGCCGGGGTCGGGGTGTCGGCGGCGCCTGCGTCCGGGGCGGTGGTGGCCGGGAGCGGGCCGTTCGGGCGCGGGGCTGCGCCCGGGGCGGTGGTGGCCGGCGGCGCGGGGGGCGTCGGGTGCGTGGTCATCTGGGGGGCTCCTCCGGGATCAGCAGGTCCGCGGTCTCCAGGACGTGGCGGCCGCGCATCGAGGGGAGGCAGCTGCCCGTCACCGGGCCGATGGCCGAGGCCCATTCCTCGGGAATGCCGCGCAGGCCGCCCGACGCGCCGGCCAGGGCGCCCGCCAGGGCCGCCGTCGTGTCGGCGTCGCGGCCCATGTTGACGGCCGTCAGGACCGCCGTACGGAAGTCGCCGCGAGCCGCCGCGAAGGCGCCGAAGGCGAGCCCCACCGCCTCCGGGGCGAGGTCCGTCCACGGGTAGCCGCCGATGACCACCGCCGAGCGGACCTGGCGCTCACGGACGGCCGGGTCCGGCTGGACGCGCTGCGCGGCGACGACCGCGCGCCGCAGCGAGCGGGCGGTCCAGGAGTCCATGGGGATCACCGAAAGGGCCGCCGCGATCACCGGGGTCACGCCCGCGCCCGTCATCGCCGCCGCGACGCCCGCCGCGACGGCCTGGCCCCCGTAGATGCCCTCGCCCTCGTGGCTCACGCTGCCGTCGATGGCGACGAGCCGGGCCGCCTCCTCCGGGCGGCCCGCCGCGAAGACGCCGAAGGGCGCGGCCCGCATGGCGAGTCCGTCGCTCCAGGCGTGCCGGTGCTGGGCGGAGATGGGCGCGGCGAGTCCCCGGCGGAGATTCTCCAGGGTGCCGCGCTCGGAGAACCCGGCCCCGCGGAAGGGGCCCTCGTCGAGGTCGGCGATCCAGTGGTGCCAGGCCTCCTCCACGTGCCGCACGGTGAGGGCGGAACCGTGCCGGGCGAGGAGCAGCGCCGAGAAGATGGCGTACTCGGTGTCGTCGGTCCCGGCCGGCCGGTCCGTCACGAACCCCTCGACACGGCCCCAGCGGCGGCGGATCTCGGAGGGCCGCAGGTTCTCGGCGGGCGCGCCGAGCGCGTCGCCGACGGCGAGCCCGAGGAGCGCCCCCCGCGCCCTCTCGCGCGTGTCGCATGCCGTGGTCACCATCTCGCGCCCCTTCCTCGGTGGTGGGACTCCGGTGGTGTCCCGATCCCTGGATCCGGACTCCGGTGGCGTCCCGATCCTTGGATCTCTGCCACCCCGGGCCGCGAACCCGCCGCAGAAACGTCTCTGTCACCCGCCTGACGCCTCGCCAGAAGACGGCTCACCGGGTGAGGCACCCCTTACTAAGTACGGCCTGCCTTGCTGGCGCGCCCCTTACATCGCGCGTATTTTCGAGGGTGTTGGGGGCGGCGGGTGCGACCCGGCCCGCCGGAACCGAGGGGAGAACCATGTCCATCATCGAAGCCCAGGCACCACTGCACGAGGCCCACCGCGACAACCACACCCACCGCGACGTGAACGGCGGTTGGCTGCGTCCGGCGGTCTTCGGGGCCATGGACGGACTCGTGTCCAACCTCGCCCTGATGACCGGCGTGGCCGGCGGCGCGGTCTCGTCGCAGACCATCGTGATCACCGGCCTCGCCGGCCTCGCGGCGGGCGCGTTCTCCATGGCGGCGGGCGAGTACACCTCCGTGGCCTCCCAGCGCGAACTCGTGCAGGCCGAACTCGACGTGGAGCGCCGTCAGCTGCGCAAGCACCCGGTGGACGAGATGGAGGAGCTCGCCGCGCTCTACGTCTCGCGCGGCGTCGAGCCCGCCCTCGCCCGCGAGGTCGCGATGCAGCTGTCGAAGGACCCCGAGCAGGCACTGGAGATCCACGCCCGCGAGGAGCTCGGCATCGACCCCGACGACCTGCCGTCGCCGGCGGTGGCCGCCGTGTCGTCCTTCGGCTCCTTCGCGCTCGGGGCGCTGCTGCCCGTGCTGCCCTACCTGCTCGGCGCGACCGCGCTCTGGCCGGCCGTGCTCCTCGCCCTCCTCGGCCTCTTCGCCTGCGGGGCGCTCGTGGCCCGGGTCACCGCCCGCAGCTGGTGGTTCAGCGGACTGCGCCAGCTCGTGCTCGGCGGGGCCGCGGCCGCCGTCACGTACGGCCTGGGCATGCTCTTCGGGGCGGCGCTCTAGCTCCGCGGGGGCCGTGCCGCCCCCTCTCGTTCGGCATCGCGCGGGGGGTGCCCCCCCCCGGGGGGACACACCGCCGA
>NZ_JAPSIW010000152.1 GCF_031178505.1 Streptomyces sp.
GACGTCTTGTCGGCCTTGTCGCTCCGCCCTACGCCGATTCGTGCGACGGGTGCCGCCTGGCCGCCCGGGGCCCAGAGGCGGATCGACTCGCCCATCTCGCCCGCGATGGAATGCCTGACGGCCGGGAGCGGCGTGTACGGACCGGCTGTGGTGTCCGGTTCGGGCGCGCACAACCGTGTTTCCTGCGGGGGAGGCTGTGGCCGATGCCGCTGTTCCGAGGGTTCCGCCGGCCGGCGGAGCACCAGCCACGTCGGTGCGTAGCGCGCGGTGTCCTCGGGCAGGTGCCAGCCGTACTCCCGCGCGATCTGCAACGCCCTGGTCGCACCGATCTGCCGGTAGTAGCTGTCGTCCACCTGGATGGTCCGCGGGGTGTCCGCCGGGCGGCCGTCGGCGGCCGGCAGGCTGGTGATCCGTTCCCGCAAGCGCGCCTCCACCGCGCCGCGATCCGTACTCCGCTCGCGCCGCAGCCGTGCACGGCTCAGCCAGATACGCCGGGGCGGACGGGTCCGAGGACCCCCTGACGCGGTGTGGACGGCCTCCAGGATCGCGCTGAGGACAGGGGTCAGGATCCAGCCGATCGCGTACAGCACACCCCACAGCCACTGGAAGACGTACCGGCTCCACAGCCGGATCGCGGACTTGGGAGAGCGTGGACCCCACGCCCGATCTGTCTGATGCATGCTCATCCAAGTTACGTCGGTGGGTGACGGCCGAGACTGTTGTCGCCGCCCCGTGTCCCGATGCCATTGACGGGCCGGTGCTCACCCGAACGGGTTGGCGGCGGCCACCCGCGCGGTGAACTCGTCGACACTCTCCCGGGCGCTGTCGACGCTCTCGTGGAACCTCTCGGAGCCGTACTGGACGTCCTCCGTCACGAGGCGCACGCCTTCCTTGTACAGGTTGTGCGCGCCGGTGACCGCCTCGTACCCGCGGGCAGTCCAGGAGCGGGGGTCCACGTACTGCCGAACATTGCCCGCGTCGTCCGCGACCGACTTGACCGAGTCCGCGAGCGCCGGTATTCGTCCCAGTGGCGTGTGCTCGACGAGGCTCGGCACCACACGGTCGAGGACACCGCCGAGCCGTCCGCTCGCGGCCTGGTAGAGGTTGGCATCTCCGAAGTGCCGGGCCACGGCCACGCCCAGCCGATCCTCGAACGTATCGGCAGTGATCTTGACCGCGTCGATCCTCCTCCCGACGACGCCGAAGGCCCGCATGCCCTGTTCCTCGACGGTCCGCACGGCGCTGCCGCCGACCGCCTCGACGATGTCGTCGGCACGTTTGAGGGAGTCGGCGGCTCTCGACCCGGCCTCCAGGACGTTCAGGGGAATCTTGACGCCCTTGAAGGCACCCAACCCGACCTTGCCCACCCGCGCCAGATCCCCGAAGGGCACGAACCCCGCGATGTCCAGCCCGATGTCCAGCCAGTTCCCTTTCTTGGAGCCGGCCGCCCAGCCGATGGCGTGCGCGGCGAGCGCGCCGCCGTTGAGGACCATGCCGATGGCCTCGAAGGCGACGGCGCCGACGATCGTCTCCGAGAAGATGACCGCCAGAACGTCGCAGGCCGCGCTGGCCCAACCGAGCCAGTCACCGATCTCGTAGATCGTGTCGGCGTGCTGTTGCACCCACTCCCAGATGTCCCCGGCGAGTTCCTCGATCGCGTCACCGAGGCCGTTGAGGCCATCCAGGAAGCGGTCGAAGAGGCCCGGCTGGTCCGGGGCTCGTTCGGCGGCCCTTCTGACGGCCTCGGCGGCGGTGCGTGCGGCCGCCTCGTGGTCACCGAGCAGGGTCTGGGCCTTCTTGATGACGGTGTTCAGTGCCTCGGTGGCCTCGTCGACCCGTCGGGCGGCGCGGTCGAGGCGCTGCTGGGCGTCTTTCAAGGCCGCCTCGGTGTCGAAGGTCCGGCCGGCCAGTAACAGATCGGGGTCGGCCTCCGCCTGCTTCAGCACGCGGCGGGCCTCCTCCGCCTCTTCCTCGTAGCGGGCGGCGAGCGTCTGGAAGTCGGTCAGCTGTGACTGCCAGGCGTGCAAGGCCCGCGCGGCCTCCAGCAGCGAACCGTGCCCGTCGGCAAGGTACTTCGGCAGTTCCTGGGCCTTCTGGGCGAAGCCTCGGGCGGCGTCGCCCTCCCAGATGCCGTCGGCCTTCCCCACGCGCGTGAGCGTGCCGTGGGCGTCGTTCAGCTGGTTGCCCACCCTGCTGAGCGTGGTGACGAGCTGCTGGACCGCGCCCGGCGCGCCGGGTGCCGGGTCGAATCCGAGCGCGTCGTAGGTCTGCGTGCTCATCCGTACGTTCCTTTCGACACGGCCATGCCGTACGTCCTCCTTCGACGGGGTCATCCGAAGGTGCGTGCCCGCGGAGCATCACCGTCCGGCACGGCGTCGCCGAAGGACACCGTGTCGGCGATGTCGGCCAGGACCGCCTGGTAGTGAAACAGGTCCTGGACGTCGGCGGTGCTCAGACACAGGAGCAGGATCCGGTCGTCCCGGGGGAAGGGCAGCCACACTTCGACACGTACGAAGAACCTCTCCTGCTCCCCGTCGGTGAGCTGCCACACGGCGCGGGACCCGGCGATGTGAACGACGGCCGGGCCGGCGGGAAGGCTGACGAGCTGGACCTCACCGCCGTCCTGACCGTGGCCGAGCGTCTCCGCGATGCCAGCGGCCGAGAGGTGGGGGTCGGGGTTGTCGAGGTCGCGCACACTCACGGTGAGGGTGCAGCGGCTCACGCGCTCGGGCGTCAGCGTGCCGTCCGGGTTGCCGCCGATCGGGAAGACGCCGAGCGCGTGGTAGACGGTGCCCTGGCCGGCGAGCTGCTGGGAGGTGGCGCCGTGCAGGGCGGCGGTGAGCCTGCGCAGAGGCTCCCGTTCCTCGGCTTCACCCCAATAGTCACGGGCGAAGCCCCGCATTCGCGCGTCGAAATCCTCACCGGCGTTGTCGGTGCCGCTGTCCGAGTCCGCGGGGAGGGGTACGGGGTGGAACTCCGGCTGGACGTGGAAGCCGATGGCCGCCGGGGCATTCGAGGACGATGTCACGAGTCGTCGGCCTTTCCGGGTACGCCGGGTGCGGACGCCGTGAACGCCGCGCGCACTTGGTCCTCCAGGGTCTGATAGACCTTGCGGGATTCGGTGAGTCCCTCGGTGACCCCACCGGTGGCGTCGGCGATCAGGTCGATGCCATAGCCCCACTTGTCCTGGAAGTCGGCGCACGCCTTCTCCAGTTCGGCGTGGCCCGAGCCCTCGGGACCGATGTTCTTGAGTTGCCTTCCCGCCGAACGCATGCCGTCGGCACACTCACCGAGCTGTGCGATGAGGCGACCGAGTGCTTCGAGTTCCACTTTGTAGTAGCCGGACATCGCCGACGTTCCCCCCTGGTGTTGCTACCGGCTCGGACCGGGAAATCTCCAAACCCTTGATGCATCGAACGCCGGGCAACGGAACCGGGCAAGCGGCTGTGGACGAATGCGCACAGCCTCTTCACCCGACCTTTCAGGCAGGACCCGCTACGACCCTTGCGCCTGCTGCGCGTTACCACTGCTCAGCTCCGGGCCCGCGGCCAGCAGGTCCGCCCAGGCCGCCGGGACCGACACCGGGGTGATCTTGTCGTAGCCGAGCCTGACCTGTGCGGTGTTGGTCTTCTCGCCCTCCGCCTTCTCGCCACCGGTCACCTGGCTGTCGTTGGTCGCGGGGACGGAGTAGCGCAAGCCGGTGTCGGTGACCAGGTAGACGTTCCCGCCGCCGGCGTCGGTGCCGGTCAGCCGCTTGAACAGCAGGCCGCTGCCGGGCGAGACGTAGGTGCTGGAACCGCTCTGGGAAACGTCCTTCGGGTACTCCCGGCCGGTCCACACGGTCATCTCGGGCAGGCCGGTGTACTGGTCGTCCTTGCCGTGCCAGATGCTGCACGAGACCTTGTTGCCGCCCTCCTCCCAGTGCGTGTTGACCTGGGCGACCGGTTCCTTGGGGTAGTTGGCCTCGGACATCCACTCGCCGTCGGCCGGCTGGATGTCGTTGAAGGTGACCTGTACCGGCTCCGGGTTCACGGCGCCGTAGACGCCCTCCACCCAGGGGCTGCGGAGCCACAGTTGGGCCGTGAAGTCCGAAACGGGCTGGACCCGGTCCTTGAGCACGATGTACTTCTGTTTACCCAGGCCTGAGGGCGCTTCGACGATCAGGCCCACCTTGGACAGGCTGGGGTCCAGACCCTCCACCTCCGCCGCTGTGCCCACGTCGGCCAGGTTCGGGAAGTCAAGGGCACCCACCACGTTCAGCGTGCTGACGAACTCGGCGCTGACCTTCTGCGGCGAGACGCCGTCACCGAAGACTGCGCGCTCGAGCGTCTTGATGCCCGACTCCGTCCGGAGCTTCCAGTCCTTGCCGCCCATCAGATACGCGCGACCGTCGGAGGTCACCATGTACCGCGGGGCGGATCCGCCCGCGTCGGCCGGCCCCTCCACGTACAGGGCCTCGTCCTGCTCCAGTTCGTTGCCGCCCTTGTGCAGGAGGGCGGTGTAGTCGGACTGGTCCAGCACGTACGAGGCCTTGACCGGCTGGTTCTCCTCACCCTTGCCCGGCGCCTCGCACAGCGCCCAGACCTTGACCGTCTCGGCGTCCTCCGGAGAGGGAAGGCGGTCCGGTGCGAAGGGGATGCCGACGGTGGCGCCCATGGAGTACTCGCTCTCGTCGAGCACCGACTCCGTGATCTTGATGACCTGCGGGTTGTCGCCCTTGAGGAGCAGCTTGGCGGAGGCCAGGTTGAGCACCGGGTGCAGGCTGGGCTTGTCCTCGCCCTTGGTGCGTACGAGAACATAGCGCGTCGTCGACTCGCTGCCGACGAGGATGTTCTTGCCCTCCTCGTCCCAGCCCTTCGGCGCCGTCGGACTGAGCATTCCCCACGCGCCGAAACCGATGACGATGAGCGTCGCCACACCGATACTCGGCAGGACGGTTTTGAAGGGGCGCGGCGCGCCCTCCTCCGAACCGTGCGGGGACGGCTGGAGAAACGCCGCCACCGTGCGCTTGCGCGCGAAGGAATAGGCGTTCAGCTCATCCCTACGTGTCGCCATCGATCGGTCAACTCCCCGTTTTTCACTTTGCTGCCGTTTACGGAATCCCCCAGGGCCGTCCAGCGTTCTGTGGCGTTTGTTCCTGCGGGGGCCCCTACTATGCCGTGTGACGATCGCACCGTACGGTACGGGGTACCGTGGTGCGCCGCCAGCTCAAGTCGCGGCCAGACAATGCAAAGGGGTTGTTCCGGGGGATGAGCACTGCGACCAGGTCTCGGCGCCGAAACGGCGACCGTCGCACACGGGGGAGCCAGGAACCGGAAGGGCCGCCGCAGACGGCACAGACCTCGTCCACGCGCGCCGGCGGTACCACGCCGGCCGCGCCGTCGCTCGCCCGACGCCCCGGCAGTATCGGGCCCATCCGGGTCCAGCAGCTGGTCGGCTTCGAACTGGCCGCAGCCGTGCTCCTCATCGGCTGGCTGCTGCGTCCCATCGGCCTCACCATCGGGATCGTACTGGCCGTGCCGCTGGTCCTGTCCGGACTGCTGCGCCGGCGCGGACGCCCACTGCCCGAGTGGTTCGGCACCGCCCGCGCCCTCCGGGACCGGCGCAAGCGCAACGCCGAGCCGGTGCCACCCGGTACGGACCCCGGCTTCGCCCCGGCCGTCGAATGTGACCCGGCGCTGCGCACCTACACCTTCCACGACCGTGAGCAGCGTGAGATCGGCATGGTCGGCGACGGCACCTTCCTCAGCGCCCTGGTGCAGGTGGAGGCCGCCGACGTTCCGCTGCGTCCGGCCACCGGCACCCGGGACATCCCCCTCGACCTGCTGCAGGGGCTGCTGGAGGTGGACGACATCCGGCTCGCCTCCGTGCAGGTCGTCCAGCACACCCAGCCCGCGCCCGCCCCGCACCTGCCGCCGCAGGCCATGGCCGTCCGCTCCTACGGGCCGTTGCAGGCACAGAGCATGACGCCGGGCCTGCGTCTGACCTGGGTCGCGCTGAAACTCGACCCCGAGCTGTGCCCTGAGGCCGTGGCGGCCCGCGGCGGCGGTATGCAGGGGTCCCGGCGGGCACTGCAGCGGGTTGCCGACCAGTTGGCCAGCCGGCTCATGGGGGCCGGGCTGAAGGCCAAGGTGCTGAGCGAGTCGGAGGTCGTCGCGGCCGTCGCCACTTCCAGCTGCGTCAATCCGCTGGCCACCACCGGCGGTGCCGCGCTGGACGGGAGCCGCTCCAATCGCCGTACCGCTGAGACCGCCCGCGCTTGGCGCTGTGACGACCGCTGGCACACCACGTACTGGATCTCCCGGTGGCCGCAGCTCGGCGTCGGGGCGGCACCGCTGCCGCAGTTGGTCGGCGCGCTGACCTCTTCCCCCGCGCTCGCCAGCACCTTCTCGCTGACCATCAGCAAGCGCCGGGGCTCGCTCCTGGCCCTGTCCGGTCATGTGCGCCTGACCGGCCGCGGCGAGAACGAGCTCGGAGAGGCAGCGCAGCACTTGGAGCAGTCCGCAGCCGCGTTCCGGATCGGCCTGGTCCGGCTCGACCGTGAGCAACTGCCCGGAGTTCTGGCCACCCTGCCGCTGGGAGGTACCCGCTGATGTCCGCTCCCACCGCTCGGGCCGCCGGCCGCTCCGGCTTCGGCGCGGGAACGTCTGGCTTCCCCGGGCAGCGCGCGGGCCATCTGCCCCGCAACCCCGATCCCGCCCGTCACGGACCGCACCGGCGCCTGCGGGCGGCCTTCGGTCTGCTCGGTCCCCGGCGCGAGCGCCACCTCGTGGACGCCGGCGCACTGGCGCAGCTGAGCCTTCCCGTCGGGGACGACGGCATGATCCTCGGCGTAGACCCCGACAACCGCCCCGCGGTGCTGGGGCTGTGCAGGCCCACCCGACTGGACATCGTGCTGGTGGGCGGCACTTGGATGGCCCAGGTCATCGCCCTGCGCGCGGCGGCGATCGGCGCGCGGGTGGCCGTGGAGACGGCGCGTCCCCAACTGTGGTCGCCGATGGCTCAGGCGGCCGGTGGCGGCCAGCAGTGCGTAACCGTGCATCCTGTGGGGCGGATCGCCCCTCAGGGTCCGTCTCCGGCCAGCCCGGTACTGATCATCCGTGACCTGGGCATCCGCCCGCCGCGCAGCCGTCTGACCACACAACCGTGGCAGTCGGTGCTGACGCTGCTCCCCTATCTCGGTCCCACCGCGCCCCGGCTCCTGTCCACCGCCGACGTCGTCGGGGTGCAGCGGATCTCCCCGCAGGAGTCCGACATCGTCGGCAAGGTGATGCGGCTGGGCCAGGAGGACGTCACCTCCCTGCCGTCCCTGTCCGACAGTGTGGCCCTGTGGTGCACGCAGAAGCACCGGCAGTACGTCATGACCCAGCCGACCGACGCGGAGACCGGACTTCTCGGAGCTCCGCGCCGGATGGACTGAGCCGGTTCGCCCGCCGCGTGGGGATGCCGTTCGGCACTCCCAGGGATGAACGGCCGCGGCGGCGAATGGACGGCGGCGGCCCACAGTGGGTGCCGGACGCCCCTGTCACTGCGGTGGCACGGCGAACGCGGGTGCTCTCATGCGGTGTTGAGGGCCGTCTGTTCGTCCGTGCGGGTCGGTGGGGGACAAGTAAGGTGACCGTGCACGTCGCCCGATCACCGAAGGGAGCCCTTTGACCATGGCCGACGCACAGGACAGCACCGCGGGAACACCGGACGAGGACGTCAAGGCCCGCAAGGAGAGGGAACGGGACGAGCTGTACGCCCTGGACATCTCGGATGTCGAGTGGCACAGCGCGCCCGGTACCGAGGAGCACGAGGAGCGCGTCGAGATCGCCTACCTCCCGGAGGGCGCGGTGGCCATGCGGTCGTCACTCGACCCGGACACCGTGCTGCGGTACACGGAGGCGGAGTGGCATGCGTTCGTCCTCGGGGCCAGGGACGGCGAGTTCGACCTGGAGCCCGCTCCGCACGACGGTGGCACCACGCCGGAATGACGCGAACCATCCGATTGTGTCCGGGACATGGCGCGGCATGGCGGGCTCGGGAGACCGGCACCGGCCCGGAGGACGGCGTCTGAGGAGGGGCCTCCCCGTCGGCTCGGACCCACGGCGGACGGGCCTGCCCCACCGGACGTCGTGGCGTTTACGCTTGATGCGGGTGCGGCGACAGAACCCATGGGCGGGTTGTTCGCGTCCGGGACAGAGCCAGACGGATCGGACGACAGCAACGGTCGCTCCCAGCCCGGCACGTGAGTGCCTGAACGGCACGAGGGTGCTCGACCACACCAGGAGGAATTGTGCACAGCGATCGGGACGGGATGCGCGTGGGCTGGACCACGCCCAGCGATGACCAGTCCGACGCGGAACCGGCCGTCGAGGTGACGGGCGAGTTCACCATCGACTACGCCGCGCCTGCCTGGTATACGCAGAGCTCCTCCACAGGCGACGGGCAGCCGACCGCTGCCGCCCCTGCGCACGATGCCCCCGATACGGCCGGTTCCGCGCCCACGCCCACAGCGGCGGCGGGCGGCACTCCGCCGACGGCCACCGGGCCGGGAGCGGTCACCTGGCAGGGAACCAATTCCGGGCACGGGGCCTACCCCGGGCAGGCGCCACCGCCCGGCCCGGGGCCGGTCCCCGGCTCCCCGACAGACCGCAGGCAGGGATCTGTGCCGCATCAGGTTCCCTTCTCCGGCACAGGCGGTCCGGGCCCGCTGCTGCCAGGTCAACCACCGGCCTCGGACGGAGGCTTCGGCCCCGCGCCGGTGGCACCGCCCGGGCCGCCGAGCGCGACTTCCGCGACGCCCCCGCCGTCCGCTGCGGGGACTCCCGTGCCGCCTCCGCCGTCCGTGCATGCGGTCGCCGTCACGCCTCCCCCGCCGGTCGGCGCTCCCTACCCGACCGTCGTCCCGCCCGCACCGAGCGCCCCTCCGGCCGAGCCCACGGCCCCGGTGGCCCCTGCCGCCCCCGGGCCGTACGGCGCCCAGGCGCCCAGCGCTCCCCAGGGCCCTGACGCGTCTGCGTCCGGTGAGGACACGGACAGCCGGCCGGCCACCGCCGACGCCTCGAACGGATCCGTCCCGTCCGCCTCCGGCCCCGCCGACCGGATCACGTCCCCCGGCGCCCCGCAGACCTCGACGGACACCGGCACGACGGCCGTCGCCGGAACGCCGGGCAACGCGTCCGGGACCGACGGGGACGGCACGCCGGACCGGGACACGAGGACGGAGGACGGGTCCGAAGACAGCACCGAGGCCTCCGAAGCGGCGGACGCCCATGAGGAGTCGCGTACCGCCGAGGGCATAGCCGCCGAGAACGCGTCGGACGACGCCGCCGAAGCCGACCCCGCCGAGGCGTCCGGTGAGGACCCGGCCGCCCGGCACACCGCCCCGGAGCCGGAGCAGGACCCGCAACAGGACCCGGCGTCGGGCTGGCGTCCCCCGCCGGCGCCGGAAGGTGCCGTTCCGCCGCTCCCGCCGCAGTTCCCGTCCGTCGCCACCGGCGGTGCGCCCATGCCGGCGGCAGCCCCGGCGCCGTCCGCCGCGCAGCCGTGGCCGACGGGGCAGCCGTCGCAGCCACACCCCGCGCAGCCCGCCGATCCCACGGCGTCCGCCCAGCCGGCCGCCGCCGCTCAGCCGGGCGCTCCGCAAGCCGCGCCGCCCGGCTGGCCGGTCGCCTCCCAGCCGCCGGGACCGCCCCCGCAGGCGACCCCCCAGGGCACCTTCGGCGCACCCCAGCCGCCGCAGGGCGGTTACGGCTTCCCGCCACAGCAGGCGCCGACGCCGCCGCCGGGTTACGGCTACCCGCAACAGCCCCCGGCCCAGGCCCAGGCACCGCAGGGCGGTTACGGCTTCCCGCCGCAACCGACCCCGCAGGGCTACGGCTATCCGCAGCAGCCTCCCGCCCAGCCCCGTCAACCCGGTCAGCCGGTGCCCCCGCAGCAGGGCCAGCCTCCAACGCCCGGTGCGCCGGGGCAGCCGCCGCAGCCTCAGAACCCCTACGGGCAGCCGGCCGGCCAGCCTGGCGTGGACCCGCGTACCGGTGCCCCCTATCCGCAGGCCATGCAGCACGACCAGCGGGAGCAGGTCAGCCCGGGAGCGCCGCTCGGCTACAACGCGGCCGTCGAGCTGACCTCCGACCGGCTGGTCAACAGCAGGAAGCAGAAGGCCAGGAGCAGCCGCCCCACCCCCGGCGGGTCGCGGTTCAAGCTCGGTGGCCGCAAGGAGGAGCTGGAGCGGCAGCGCAAGCTCGACCTCATCCGCACCCCGGTGCTGTCCTGCTACCGGATCGCGGTCATCAGCCTGAAGGGCGGCGTGGGCAAGACGACCACGACGACCGCGCTCGGCTCCACCCTCGCCAGCGAGCGCCAGGACAAGATCCTCGCCATCGACGCCAACCCGGACGCCGGCACGCTCGGCCGCCGGGTACGGCGGGAGACCGGCGCCACCATCCGCGACCTGGTCCAGGCGATCCCGTACCTCAACTCCTACATGGACATCCGCCGCTTCACGTCGCAGGCGCCCTCCGGCCTGGAGATCATCGCCAACGACGTGGACCCGGCCGTCTCCACGACCTTCAACGACGAGGACTACCGGCGCGCGATCGACGTACTGGGCAAGCAGTACCCGATCATCCTCACGGACTCGGGTACCGGACTGCTCTACAGCGCCATGCGCGGCGTTCTCGATCTCGCCGACCAGCTGATCATTATCTCGACACCCTCGGTGGACGGGGCGAGCAGCGCGAGCACGACACTGGACTGGCTGTCCGCGCACGGGTACGCGTCTCTGGTGTCCCGGTCCCTCACCGTGATCTCCGGGGTGCGTGAGACCGGCAAGATGATCAAGGTCGAGGACATCGTCACCCACTTCGAGCAGCGCTGCCGGGGCGTGGTCGTCGTCCCGTTCGACGAACATCTGGCAGCGGGCGCCGAGGTCGACCTCGACATGATGCGGCCGAAGGTCCGGGAGGCCTACTTCGACCTGGCCACGAAGGTGGCCGAGGACTTCGTGCGGGCCCAGCAGGAGCAGGGCCTGTGGACGTCGGACGGCAATCCGCCGCCGACCATGGCTCCTCCGATGCCGGGATACCCGACGCAGGGCGGACCGCCGTACCAGGCGCCTCCCGGTACGCAGCCCGGCCAGCCCTGGCAGAACGGCCCGCAGCCCGGGTACGCCCCGCAGCCTCCGTATCAGCAGCCGGGACAGCTGCCGCCGCAGCAGTAGCGCACAGAGCCCAGGGCCGTGCATGCCGGTGTGTCTCCGGTACGGCCCTGGGCTCTGTGCTCCGTGGGGCCGGCGCCCGCCGCGTGCCTAGGCCCGCTGCTCCGCCTCCGCCACCAGCCGTCGGCAGGTCTCGACGTCCTCGCCCATCTGCCGCAGCAGCTCCTCCAGTGTGTCGAACCTCGCCTGCCCGCGTACGAAGGCCAGGAAGTCGACGGAGACGTGCAGGCCGTACAGGTCGAGGCCGACGCGGTCGATGGCGTACGCCTCCACCGTGCGTTCGGTGCCCTCGAACTGCGGGTTGGTGCCGACCGAGATC
>NZ_JAPSIW010000835.1 GCF_031178505.1 Streptomyces sp.
ACCGGCCCGTAGCGCCGCATCTGCCGGGAGGCCACCGCGTGCGACGGGTCGCCCGGCAGCCCCGGGTAGCGCAGGCCCGTCACGTCGGCCCGCGCGGCAAGGGCCTGCGCGAGCGCCAGGGCCGTGGTGCACTGCCGGTCGATCCGCAGCTGGAGCGTGGCGAGCGAGCGGTGGGCCAGCCAGGCCTCCATGGGGCCCGGGATCGCACCGACGATCTTGCGCCAGCGCCGGACCTCGGCGGCCCGCCGGGGATCGCGGCAGCTGACATGGCCCAGGAGGATGTCACCGTGGCCGGTCATGCCCTTGGTGTCACTGGCGACGGAGAAGTCCGCGCCGAGTGCGAGGGGACGCTGGCCGAGCGGGGTCGCGAGCGTGTTGTCGACGGCGACGAGAGCTCCGGCGGCGTGGGCCGCGGCCACCAGGCGGCGGATGTCGCAGACGTCGAGGCCCGGGTTGGACGGGCTCTCGATCCACAGCAGCCGCGCACCGTCGAGCAGCCCCAGCTGGGCGTCCCCGCCGGTCGGCGCGGTCCGGACCTCGATGCCGAACGCGCGCAGCTGTTCATGGACCAGCGGCAGCGCCTGATAGCCGTCGGACGGCAGCACCACGGCGTCCCCGCCGCTGAGCTGGGAGAACAGGACGGCCGAGATCGCGGCCATGCCGGAGGCGAAGACCAGCGTCTCCACGTCCGGCTCCCCCGGGGCCTCCAGCTCGCCGATCGCGCGCTCGAGGTGGGTCCAGGTGGGGTTCTCGTCGCGGCCGTAGGTGTACGGGCCGGTCGGCTCGCCCGGCAGATGGAAATGGGCGGCGAACACGGGGCCCGGCAGGGTCGGCTCGTACTTCACGGGCTCGGGGAGCCCGGCGCGCACGGCCCGGGTGCCGTCGCCCCACGGAGGTACCGGGGCCGGCGCGGCGCCCGGGGTCTCCTGCCCTGGGCTGTGTTCCTGTCCGGTCATGGCGTGAGCTCCTTCAGCTCGGCGTCGACGGCCGCGAGGAGCCCCCGACCGGCGGACTCCACCATCTCCAGGCACCGCTCGAAGCCCTCGCGGTCGCCGTAGTACGGGTCGGGGACGTCGAGGTCCGCGGTGGCGGTGGCGACCGGGTCGTAGGAGCGCAGCAGCCGTGTCCTCGCCGCCTCCTCGGGCGTGCGGGCCAGGCGCCGGAGTGCGCGGAGGTGTCCTTCGTCCAGCGCGATCACCAGGTCGAGGGCGGAGAACCAGGAGGCCCGGAAGCGGCGGGCGGTGTGCGCGGAGGTGTAGCCGTTCCCGGTGAGGACGGAGACGGTACGGGGGTCGGCCGGGTCACCCTCGTGCCACCCTTCCGTGCCGGCGCTGTCCACCTCCACCAGCCCGCCGAGGCCGGCCTCCGCCACCTGGCGGCGGAAGACGTGCTCGGCCATGGGCGAGCGGCAGATGTTGCCGGTGCAGACGAAGCAGACGCGGTAGGTCATGGCCGGCGCTCAGTCGCGGTCGGGCAGGACGACGTTGAGCGCCCAGGAGACGACGGAGATGATCAGGCCGCCGAGGACGGCGGTCCAGAAGCCCTCGACGTGGAAGCTCAGGTCGAGCTTGTCCGCGAGCCAGGAGGTCAGCAGCAGCATCAGGGCGTTGATCACCAGGGTGATCAGGCCGAGCGTGAGGATGAACAGCGGAAGCGTCAGCAGCTTCACGACCGGCTTCACCAAGAAGTTCACCAGGCCGAAAACCAGGGCCACGAGAATGAGCGTGAGGGCCTTCTTGCCGGTGCTCTCACCGGTCAGGGTGATGTCCTGGAGAAGCCAGATGGCGACTCCCAGGGCGCCCGCGTTCGCGAGCGTCTTGACTACAAAATTCATCATGTGTCTGATCGTGGCAGACAAGATCGGGCCGAGGGCAGGGGCGGACGGGCGATGAAGGCATTCCGGCTGGACGAACTGGAGGCGGAGCGTGCCGCGAACGAGGGCGCCTATCTCCAGTTCCTGCGCGAGCGGAACATGTCGGTGGGCCTCTACGCGCTGGACGCCGGGGCGCTGGACCCGCAGCAGCCGCACGGCCAGGACGAGGTGTACTTCGTGGTGAGCGGCCGGGCGGCGATCACCGTCGGGACGGAGACGACGCAGGTGGCCCGGGGCAGCGTGGTGTACGTGCCGGCCGGGGTGCCGCACAAGTTCCACCACATCAGTGAGGACCTGCGGGTCCTGGTGGTCTTCTCTCCCCCGGAGAGCTGAATCGGGCTCCGTCCCGGGCGGCCCGCCCCTCAGGGCCCCCGAGCACCGGACGCCGCTCCCTGATCCGGACTGATCGACAAGACACCCCCTAGGGGGCGGATCAGGGGAGAGCGGGGGGAGCGGCGCCCCCGTGTCGCGCTTCGCGCGCCTAGCCTTGAGACGTCCGGTGCGGGAACGCGCCTGACGGTTCGTTCGAGAGCGAGGAGAAGGACGATGGCGGTACGGGAGATTCTCGCGGGCATGCCCTGGTGGGTGAAGTGGGTGGCGATACCCGCCCTGGCCCTGCTCGTTTTCGGTGGGCTTCTCACCACGGTGCTGGCCTTCGTGATCGGCCTGCTGTTCAAGGTGCTGCTGTTCGTGGCCCTCGTCGCCGGACTGATCTACGTCGTACGGAAGTTCATGACGCCGTCCCGCTCGCGCGAGGACTGGTAGTGCGGGCTACTGACCAGTATGAAGAAGGCGCAGGTCGTTAGCCCGCGCGAGGGAACGCGCCGGTCGAAACAGGGTGACCGCCCTGGACCTGCCATTAAGGTGGCAGTCCTCCGCCGTGTTGGGAACCACAGGCGTAGGCCCCCGTACTGACCAGCGGTTTCCGGCTTGTCCCCCACGGGCCCGCGCCCGGGCCCGCAGGGGTTCCCAGGTACGGCGGTCGCGCGGGGGCGGCCCCCGCGAGCGGGTGCACCGCACCCGTTGTCACGCCTGGG
>NZ_JAPSIW010000153.1 GCF_031178505.1 Streptomyces sp.
TGCAGGGCCCGGAACAGTGCCAAGGCCTCCGCCGGGTCGAAGGGCCGGGTCCAGAAGGCCTGTTGGTGGCGCCACTGGGCGATCCGCTCGGCCGGGACCTCCGCGCCCGCCGCCCGCGCGCTCGCGAGGGCGCGCGCGTACTCCTTCGCGGCGGACTCCGGGCGCCCGGCCCGCCCGTACAGCTCGGCCAGCTCCACGTGCGCCTCGGCCACCGCCGCCGGCCCGGCGGAGGGCGGGGCGGCGGGCTCCGTGGGGCCCGGCGGCGTCACCGGCCCCGGCGTGTCCGACGACGCCCGGACGCGCCGCAGTACGTCCTCCTGGAGCAGGATCGCCTCCCCGGCGTTGCCCGCCACCGCGAGCAGGGTCACCCGGAGCCGCCGCAGGCGCAGCACCTCCGGAGCGGCGGGACCGAGCGCCACCGCGGCCGCCTCCACGAGTTCGCCCAGTTCGAAGGCGGCCTGCGCCGGCTCGGCGGCCCTGCCGCGCCAGCTGATCGCCTCGCCGCGCAGCACGAACGCCTCGGGATCCTCGGAGCCGTAGAAGTCGGCGGCCTCGCGGGCGAGTTCCCCGAAGGCCCGGTGCAGCTCCTCCGCCTCCCGCTTCGTTACGTGCCCGGCCCACTCCGCCACCCCCGGAACGGCCCAGGGCGGCAGCGCGCGCCCGGCCGGCCCCGCCGCGCGCTCGCGGAGCGCGCCGATCCGCTCCCGCAGCCGGCGGTCCCGCCCCTGGTCCAGCATCGCGCCGAGGACCCGTGCCTCGGGTACGGCGTGCAGGACGGCGCGGGCGTACGACTCCAGCGCCGGGCGCAGACTGCCCAGAGCCGTGCCGAACGCCGCGGGGGCGTCCTTCGCCCGCAGCTCCGCGACGAGTTCGCCGGGTGAGGGACGGTCCGCCGGGTCGGGGGCGAGGCAGTCGGCGACGAGCCGCCGCAGACCGGGGGCGAGGCCGGTCAGATCGGCGTCGCCCTCCACCGTGCGGACCTGGAGTTCGAGCGGGGTCGTCCCCCGCCACGGCAGCCGCGCCGTCGCCGCGTGGAACAGCAGCACGCCGAGCGAGAAGACGTCGCTCGCGGCCGTGACGCGCTCCGGGTCCGTGATCTGTTCCGGGGACATGAAGCCGGGCGTGCCCCACGCCTCGCCCCGTGTGACGGTCCGGTCCTCCATCCGGGCGATGCCGAAGTCGATCACGCGCGGCCCGTCGGCCGCCAGCAGGACGTTGCCCGGTTTGAGGTCCCGGTGGATGATCCCCGCGCCGTGGATGCCGGTCAGGGCCACGGCGATGCCACCGCCCAGGGCCCGGACGACGGGCTCCGGCAGCGGACCCAGGTGCCGTACGAGGTGGTCGACGGCGGGGGCCGGGACGAAGGCCTGTGCCAGCCAGGGCAGGGGCGCCTCGGTCTCGGCCGCGATCACCGGCACGACGTACGGGTTGCGGACCCGGCGGGCGGCCTGCACCTCGCGGGTGAACCGGCGCCGGATCCGCTCCTCGCTCAGCAACTCGGCGCGGACCGTCTTCACCGCCGCGAGCACCCCGTCGGGACCGGCGCACAGGTGCACCTCGCCCATCCCGCCCGCGCCGAGCCGGTGCAGGACGCGGAACGGCCCCACCATGCGGGCGGTGGCCGCCCTCCCGGCGGTCGACGGGTCCGCCGGACGCGTCCACGGCGGAGGCGCGAGCACCACGCCACCGTCCGGCCCTTCCGGCACTCCCCGCCCGGGACCGTCCGCGCTCGGCGCCGTCCGCGCCATCATGTGCCGAGGATCCCGCGGACGCTCGCCTTCCGCCCCGTCCGGCAGCCGCCGTTCCCCCGTCGTCCCCATCACGCACCCCCGTCGATCGACCTCAACCGCGGTATGTGTCACGCCTTTTGACGCCGTCACCATGGCATGCCCAAACGTTTGGCGCAATGGTTCGGGTGAAGGGGGACGGGGTGCTGAGGGGAGGCCGGGGACGCTCGGAAGGCCGCGGCGCGCGGGGTGGCGGGAGGCCGCGGCGCGCCGGTCGGCGGGGTGGAGGCCCCGGCCGTCCCGCCGCGGCCGGCGCCGTCAGCGCAGGTCGAGCAGCATCACGCGGTGAGGGACGGCCCCCGTGCCACCGGGTCGCGCCTCACCGACCGCGCGGTAACCCCAGGATCGGTAGGCCGCCGTCGCCGCGGTGTTCTCCGGGTGGACGTTCAGCAGCATCCGCTCGGCCCGCAGGCCCTCGCGCAGCGTCTCGTGCAGCCGCCGGGCGATGCCCTGCCCGCGCCACGGTCCGCGTACGGCGAGTTCCCGCAGTCCGAAGGTGCGGTGTCCGTCCTCCCGCCGCAGGTCGTCCGGGACGGCGTGGGTCAGTTCGTCCCACCAGACGGCGTCGGGGGGAAGCGGGTGGCCGTACGCGAGGCCGACCGGTTCGCCTTCCTCCGTGCGGGCCAGGGCGGCGCGGAAGCCCGGCCTGCCCGCGAGAGCGGGGAACCGGACGAACGCGGCGGCGACATCGTCCTCGGTCTCGAGGGCCGGGGGCTCGGCGAAGGCTTCGGCGTAGATCAGCCTGAACGCCTCCTGGGCCCGTACGGCGGCCGCTCCGTCCATGCGCTCGACGGTGACGGCGCCCCGTGACGTCCCCCGCTGCCCCATGTGTCGCTCCCCCCGGCGGCGTGCCGCGGTGCCCTCGGTCCGGAGGCCCGCTCGAACCCCCGGATCCTATCGGTGCGGCACGTGGCGCCGTTGAGGGCGCCGCGCCGCCGGCGGGCCCGCGGGGACGTGCGCCGCACCGGAACCGCCGCCCCGCTCACCGCCCCACGAGATCACCACCGGTGCCACCCGGCTGCGGCAACAGGACCGCGTGGCCTCCGTGGTGGAGCGGGGTCGGTACGCGAAGGGGGTCCGCCGGTGTCGCGGTGCGGGCGTCCACGAGGTGGACCTCGCCGTGGCCGCCCCGCGTCACCGCCACCCAGTCCGCCTCCGGTGAGGCCGCCACCGCCCTGCGCTGCACGCCCTCCCACGGGGTGCCGCCACGCCGGGGCGCGCCGCTCATGGCCGGGAGCGGCACGCGGCGCGTCGTACCGTCGTCGTCCAGCAGGACCAGCTCGTCCCCGTCGGGGTGGACGCGGGCGAACGCGCCGGCGGTGCGGGTGAGGGCCAGCCGGAAGACGAGGCCGGGGCCCAGGTCGGTGCGGGCCGTGCGGCCGGTGTCCAGCTCGTGGCGCCAGGCCTGGTTTGTCCAGTCCGGCCAGCGCAGCGGGTCGGCGGGGCCGCCGCGCAGGGTGGACCACAGGGCCCGCCGCCGGGGGTCGAACCGGAGGTACCAGCCGCGGGCGGGGCCGGGGGCGCCCCAGGGTATCGGGGCCTCCGCGACCAGGCTGTCGCCGTCCCGCCGTGCCCGGTGCACCCCCTCGCCCGTGGCCGCGAACACCCTTGATTCCCGCGGGTCCTGGGCGTCGCCGTGGCCGTCGCCGGGGAGCGGGAGAACGCCGGCGGGCGTGACCTCCGGGCAGCCGGGCGGGGCGGCGAGAAGCTCGGCGAACCGGTGGACGGCCAGGGCGCCCGGCTCGCGGTGCCGCAGGACGAGCAGCGGTTCACGCGGGCCGAGCACGGTCACGCCCGGTTCCCCCGGGCGGGTGCGCACCCGGACCGCGTCCCCGGTGGACAGGTCCGCGACGGTGACGAGTCCGGACCAGGGCGCGGTGTTCCGGCCGAGTCCGGTGGTGACGGCCACCCACCGCCCCGAGGGGTCGGCCGCGAGGTGCTCGGCCGGTACGGCCACGGGGACGGCGCGCTCCACGAGTTGGGGTCCGTAGGGGGCGAGGACGAGCAGTTCGCCCCGGCGGTCGTCCACGCAGGCGACCCGTCCGCCGGGCAGGGACAGGAACCCCGCGTGCTCCGAGAGGTGCCGGCGGCGCAGTCCTCCGGCGGGGGCGCCGTCCGGCACCGTCACGAGATGCACCGCTCCTTCCACGTGGTCGGAGAGCAGGAGCAGGGGAGTGGGGGTCATCGGTGGTCCTCCGTCGGCGGCGGGTGGCCCAGGGCCGTCCTGGTGAAAATGATTATCATGTATGGTCGGTGCGTTTCCGGACCACGAGAAGAAACGAGGGCACCGATGCTGCGCTCACGTCTGAGAGTCGTACGGCGCGGTCTGGCCGCCGTCATCCTGGGTTCCGTCCTGGCGGGGTGCGGCACGTCCGCACAGACCCCGGCCGCCGGGAAGGGAGCCACCGGCGCCAGGGGCGAGGTCACCGACGTCAAGGTCCAACCCATCAAGGAGACGCGGGCGTTGAAGGACGCCCGGGGTGTCTCCGTCTCCCTGGAGCGGAAGCCCGAGCGCATCGTCTGCCTGGTGGCCATCTGCGACGACATCCTCACCGAACTGGGCCTCGTCCCGGTCGCCACCAACAGCCGGCTCCTCGCCCGGCCCGGCTTCCTCGGCGAGGAGAGGGCCAAGCGGGTCGCGGTCGTCCCCGGCGGGTTCATCGCCCCCGAGGTGGAGGCGATCCTGTCCCACAAGCCCGACCTGGTGATCGGGCTCGAGGACACCCACGGCAAGCTCGCGCCCGCGCTCAAGGGCGCCACCACGTTCTGGCCCGTACAGCCCACCACCTGGCAGGACAGCGTGGGTTACCTGCGCGACGTCGCCGCGCTCACCGGCCGCACGGCCGAGGGAGAGAAGGCGGAGAAGGCCTTCCGCGCCAAGCTGGCCGCCGCCGAACGAAAGCGCAGCGGGAAGACCGCTCTGATCATCTACGGCAGCGACGAGAACTTCGGCGTGGCCGTCCCCGGCACCGACGTCGCCGCCGGTCTCCTCCCCGAGCTCGCCGACTACCCGTGGAAGTCCCGGGGTGTCGAAGGCAGTTACAGCCTGGAGGAGATCCTCGCGCGCGACGTCGACGTCCTCTTCGTCGAGACGATGAGCTTCGGCGAGCCCGACGGCACCCTGTCGGAGAAGCTCGCGAAGAATCCCCTCTGGAGCAAGATCCCCGCCGTCAGGAACGGCGACGTGCACGAGGTCGACTCCGAGGTCTGGGCCAAGGGGCGCGGCACGCGCTCGCTCGGCCTCGTCCTCGACGAGGCCGTGGCCGCCCTCCGGTGAGCACGCCCACCGAGTCCCTGGCACCGGCGGCGGACCCCTCCGCCGCCGGTACGAGGAAGCGGAGGCCGGGGGAGCCCGGTTCACGGGTACGACGGTGGGCGCAGCCGGCCGCCCTCGCCGTCCTGCTCCTGGTGGCGGCCTGGTGCGCCCTCTCCCTGGGCACCCCGTACGTGGCGCCGCACCGGCTGTTCGGCGGAGGCGACGAGATCACCCGGGTCGTCGTCACCGAACTCCGTGTCCCGCGCCTGGTGCTGGCGCTGGTCGCCGGGGCCTGTCTGGGGGCGGCGGGACTGGTCCTGCAGGAGGCGCTGCGCAACCCGCTGGCCGTCCCCGAGATGCTGGGCGTGTCCTCCGGGGCCGCACTTGGGGTGGCCGCGCCCCTGGTCCTCGCGGTGGCGGTGCCCGCCGCCGTCCAACCGCTGCTTGCCATCGGCGGAGCCGCGCTCGGCGGCGGCCTCACCCTGCTCGCCGCCGGCCTCGGCCGCAGTCCCTCCGCCGTCCTCCTCACCGGGGCCGCGGTCGCCGCCGCCCTGCAGGCCGCGCTGCTCGTCCTCATGGTGATGGCCGACCAGCTCGACCTCCAGCTGATCTACCGCTATCTGCTGGGCTCGCTCTCCGCGCGCACCTGGGAGGACGTCACGGGCCTCTGGCCGTGGCTGCTGATCGCCGTCCCCGCCCTGGTGCTCTGCGCGCCCGTGCTCGCCGTGCTGCGGCTCGGCGACGACGACGCCGAGGCACTGGGCGTGCGGGTGCGGCGGGCGCGGTTCACGGCGCTCGCCGTGGCCGTCGTCCTCATCGCCCCGGTGACCGCCGTCTGCGGCCCGGTGGCCTGGGTCGGCTTCCTCGCCCCCCATCTGGCCCGCCGCCTCGCCCCCCGCGCCGACGCCGTGCGCTGGCTCCCCTGGTCGGCCGCCTGGGGAGCGGCCGTGGTGGCCCTCGCGGACGTCCCGGCCCGGCTGGCCCTCGCCCCCGTCGAGACGCCGGCCGGCGCCTGGACGGCGCTCCTCGGCGTCCCGGCCGGGGTGGCCCTGCTGCGGAGGGCCGCGCGATGACGGACTCCCCGCACCCCGTGAAGAACAGCGACACCTCGCGGCACCCGAAGGCCCCCCGGAACCCCAAGACCTCGCGGAACACCGACACGTCGACGGCCGCGGCGGTCACGCCCGCGAGCCGGGGGCGGACCGGCCGGCGCTTCGGGGTGCTCGTGCTGTTCCTCCTCCTGGCCGCGGGGGCCTCCCTCCTCGCCGGCCGGGCGATGTCCCCGGGCCTGGTGGCCGAGGTGCTGGCCGGCGGCGGTGACGCGCTCGACCGGCACGTCCTCTTCCAACTGCGCCTGCCGCGCCTGCTGGTGTCCCTCGGCGCGGGCGCCTGCCTCGGCGCGGCCGGCCTGGTCCTCCAGTCGGCGCTGCGCAATCCCCTCGCGGGCCCCGAGGTCACCGGTGTGACCCCGGGCGCGGTGCTCGGTGCCGTCACCGCGACGGGGCTCGGCCTCGCCGGGTGGCAGTCGCCGTTCGCCGTGGTCGTGGCGGCGTACGCGGGCGGCTGCGCCGGTGCCGGGCTGCTCTGGCTGCTGGCCGGCCGGGGCGGGGGCGACCCGGCGCGGACCGTGGTGCACGGGGTGCTGGTCTCGGCGGTCCTGGGCGGGCTCACCGCGATGGTGCTGCTCGTCGCCCCCGGGGAACTCGGCAGCGTCGTGCAGTGGCTCGTCGGCAGCACCGAGGGCCGGGTGTGGGAGCACTGGAACCTGCTCTGGCCCTGGGCGCTGCCCTGGCTCCTCGCGGCCTGGCTGCTCTCCGGGCCGCTGACCCTGCTGCGCTGCGGGGACGAACTCGCCGCCGCCGCGGGCCTGTCGGTGCCGCGGGCCCGGACGCTCGCCCTGCTGTGCGCGGTGGCCCTGACCGCGGGGGCCGTGGCCTCCGTGGGCGCGCTGGGGTTCGTGGGGCTGCTCGTCCCGCACCTCGCGGTCGCGGTGTTCGGCGCCGACCTGCGGCTGTCCCTGCCCGGGGCGGCGCTGCTCGGCGCGGTCGTGGTGTGCGGCGCGGACGCGGCGGCACAGGCCGCCTCGACGCTCCTGGCGGGGACGGAGGCCGGCGAGCGGCTGACCCTGCCCGTCGGAGCGCTCACCACCTGCGCCGGCGCGGTCCTGCTGCTGCTCGTCGTGCGCCGCGCCCCGGACCGGGGCTTCTGACGCCCGTCCCCCGGGGCCCGTCCGCTCGGCGGGCCCCAGGGGCGTGGCGGACCTGATGGACGCGCGACGCGCGCGACGGAGACGAAGGACTGAGCATGAGCGAACCCGTCGGCATCCGGGTCGAGGGGGTCCACTTCGGATACCCGGGCCGGCCCGTGCTGCGAGGCGTGGACCTGGACGTCGCGCCGGGAGAACTCACCGCCCTGGTGGGTCTCAACGGCTGCGGCAAGTCGACCCTGTTGCGGCTCGCGGCGGGGCTCCTGCGGCCCGGCGCGGGCCGTGTGCTGCTCGGCGAGCACGACCTCGCCCGGCTCTCCCGGCGGGCCGCCGCCCGCCACGTGGCCCTGCTGCACCAGTCGGCCCCGTCCGTACCGGGAATGACGGTGCGCCAGCTGGTGCGCCAGGGGCGGTACGCGGCCCGCGGCCCGCTCGGCATGCTGCGCGAGGGCGACGACGCGGTGGCGCGCCGCGCCCTGGCGGACGTCGGGGTGGCGCACTGGGCCGAGCGTCCGGTGGAGGCCCTGTCCGGCGGGGAGCGGCAGCGGGTGCGGCTCGCCATGGCCCTGGCCCAGGACACCCGTGTCCTGCTGCTCGACGAGCCCACCACGTACCTCGATCTGCACCACCAGCTCGACGTGCTGCGCACGGTGGTGCGGCTGCGGGAGGAGCGGGGGCTGACCGTCGTCATGGTGCTCCACGACCTCGCCCACGCCGCCCGCTTCGCCGAGCGGATCGTGGCCCTGAGGGAGGGGCGGGTGGTGGCCGAGGGGTCGCCGAAGGAGGTGGTCACCCCGGCGTTCCTCGCGGACGTGCTCCGTGTCGCCGGCCGGGTGGGCCGGGACCCCGAGGGCGACTGGCCGGTGTGTTACCCAGATCACCCTCTCGACGACTAGTAAAACGATAATCATATTCATTAGTGTTCCGGTTGTGGGGCTCGACCGGGCACCACAACCGCCTTGTGAAGGAGGAACGTTCATGGAGAACGAGCAGGTCTTCGCTCCGATCGTCGACCCGGGTCAGCTGGCCCACGACTCGGCGTCCCACTCCAACGCCCTCGTCGAGAACCCCTTCGAGGACACCGAGGAGTAAGCGAGGGCTTCTCCCTCACCCGCGGGCCCGTCCTCCCAGGGCGGGCCCGCCTCCCTTTCCCCTCCCGACCCGTAGGAGAACCGACGTGGCCCGCAGTCAGCTCGCACCGGGAGTCGAGATCGTCGCCGTCGGGGACGGACTGGCCGTCCGCACCGCGGACGGTGAGTTCCTCCGGGTCCGCACGGGCGACGCGGACGCCGACGCGCTCCGCGCCCGCCTGGCCGGGACGGACCCGGCCACCGCCCCACCGGACGACGCCACCGGGACCGGCACCGGTGAGGACGCCGACGCCGGCCCCCGTACCGGATCCGCCCCCGAACTCGACGCCACCGGGACCGGCACCGGTGAGGACGCCGACGCCGGCCCCCGTACCGGATCCGCCCCCGAACTCGACCGGCTCGTCGCCGCGTTCGACGATGCCGGCTACCTCACCGCCCCCGAGCACCCCGACGGCACGAGCCCCGGGCGCACCGCGCCGCGCGCCCCCACCGGCTGGCCCGCCGACCGCCGCACCGTCCTCCTCCTCGGGGACCCCGTGCTCACCGGCCCGCTCACCCGCCTGCTGCGCGCCTCGGGCGCCGACCCCCGCCCCGGTACGCCCGGGGAACCGCTCCCCGCGGACACCGCCGCCGTCGTGTGGTGCCTCGACGGACCCGTCCCCGACGGCCTGTGGGACGAGGCCGACCGGCTGCCCGCACGGCGGATCGCCTGGCTGCGCAGCCACCGCGAGGGCTGGCAGGCGTACGTGGAGCCGGTCGCCGCCCTCCCCGGCGACGTCACCTCCGCCCACGTCCGCGCCCGCCGCCTCGCCGTCACCCCCGCCCACCGCGAACTGGCCGCCTACTGGAGCGGTCCCCGGACGAGCGGCGCGCCCGTGCGGCTCACCGCCCCGGCCGCCGCCCTGCTCGCCGCGCTCCTCGCCGACGACCTCACCCGCTGGGCCACCGGCGCCCCGGAGGCCGGAACCCTGCCCGCCCGGCGCCGCCTGCGCCGCGTCGACCTGCGCACCCTGACCGTCACCGAACACCCGGTCCTGCCCGTCCCCGACGTCGCACGGCTGCCGGCCGCCACCCGGTGAGCGCGTTCACCTCGTCCGTGGAAGGCCTGGCCACCGACGTCCGGCTGCCGGAGGGCCCCGGCCCGTTCCCGGCCGTCCTGCTGCGCACCCCGTACGACCGCCGGGCGCACCGCGCCGAACTGCGCGGCTGGGCCCGCCGGGGGTTCGCCGCCGTGGCGCAGGACGTCCGCGGCCGGCACGCCTCGCCGGGGGAGTGGCGGCCCTACACGGACGAGGCGTCCGACGGGGCGGTCACCGCCCGCTGGATCCGCGGCCGTCCGTGGAGCGACGGGCGCCTCGTCGCCGTCGGCGCCTCCTACGCCGCCCACTGCGCCCTCACCCTCGCCCTGGACGCGCCCGAGGACGCGCGCCCCGACGCCGTCATCGCCGCCGTGCCCGCGCTCGGCCCCGCCGACACCGCCCGCGAACCCTCGGGCGCCGAACGGCTCCTGGCGCGTGCCGGATGGTGGGCCGCGCACGGCGACCGGCCCGACTCCGACGCCACCGCCCTCGACAAGGCCCTCGCGGCCGACCCGGGGGCCCTCGCCCACCTGCCGCTCCTCGACCTTCCGCGCCGCCTCGGCAGACACCTGCCGTCCTGGCCGCGCGTGTGGGACCACCACGACCGGGGGGCCCTGGTGGCGCGGGCCGGCACGGCCCGCCTCCCGCTCCTGGCCGTCGGCGGGCACCACGACCACTTCGCCGCCGACACCTTCGCCCTCTGGCAGGGCTGGGGCGGCCCGTCGGCGCGGCTGCTCATGGGGCCTTGGGGGCACGGCCTGGTCACCACCCCGGGTCCCGGCGCCCACCCGGCCCACCGCCTGCGCCTCGGCGACCTCTACGCCCACTGGGCCCGCCACGCCCTCGCCGGCCGGATCGCACCCGGACGGTCGGGCACCGTCGCCCTCGCCGGCAGCCCCCTGTGGGTGCCGGCGGACGCCGAGGGCACGCCGTACACGCCCCGCCTGGCCCCCCTGAACGGCATGCGCTTCACCGCCGACCCCCGGCACCCGGCGTCCTCCGCCGATCTGACCGTGCCCACGGGCCGTCCGGTGGCCGACCGCTGCGTCCTCGCCACCGCACCGCTGCCGCGCCCGCTGGACCTGCTGGGCCCCGCGACGCTGCGGCTGCGCGCCCGCGCCGGCACCCCGTCCGCCGACTGGTTCGCACGCCTCGTCGCCCTCACCCCCGAAGGGCCCGCCGAGCGGCTCGCCCTGGGAGTCGTCCGGCGGACCGGACGGCCCGGCGCGTACGAGGAGTTCACGGTGGACCTGGGGCGGCTCGCCCGGCGGCTGCGGGCCGGGACCCGGCTCCGCGTGGAGATCGCCGGCCACCACTTCCCCGCCCACGCCCGCAATCCGCACACCGGCGAGGACCCGGTCACGGCCACCCGGCTCGACCCCTCGCCGCGCGAGGTCGACCCGGCCCGCGCCGCACTCCGGCTGAGCGTGCTCCGCACCCGCCCCGTCCCCGCCGACCCCGCCGAGGAGATACCGCGATGACGCCCCCGCCCCCGCCCGCCGCCCGGCCGCTGCCGCTGGACGCCCTGGTCGACCCCGTCTGCGGCATCGTCCGCAAGGTCAAGCCCGTCGACCACCCGGCCGGCGCCCCGCCCCGCTACACCGCGATGACCGCGGAGGTGGCCGACGCACGCCGGCTCGGCCTCTGGCCCGCCGACCGGGTCTCCCTCGGCACCTCCTTCGGCGACCCCGACACCGCCCGGATCGCCGCCATAGCCGAGGGCGTCGAACGCTACTGCGGCAACCGCGTCCCGCCGCCCGGCCACCCCGACGCCCCGCTGCGCGCCACCGCCGCCGACCTGGCCGCCCGGGGCCTGCGGCTCTACGGTCCCGGTGACCTCCCCGCGTACGCCGACTGGCAGTACGCCCGCCCCGGCTTCCCCTACCGGCCCCTCACCGGCGACACCCCCGCCCTGTGGACCCGCGGCGCCGAACGGCTGCCCGGCGGCGAAACCACCGAGGTGTGGGCGCCCGTCGCCCTCACCCACCTCAACTGGCGGCAGGGCGACCTGCGTTCGCTGCCCCGCACCCACCACCTCAACTACGCCGGCATCGCCACCGGCCAGGGCCTCGACGACGCC
>NZ_JAPSIW010000154.1 GCF_031178505.1 Streptomyces sp.
GCCGCCGAGCCGGCCGGGTCCTGCTCCTCGGCCGCCGAGCCGGCCGGGTCCTGCTCCTCGGCCGCCTCTGTCGCTGCCGGTTCCTCTGCCGCTTCCGGTGCCTCGGTCGCCTCCGCCGCTTCCGGCTCCTCCGGCTGCTGCTTCCCGGCCGTTTCCTGCTTCTCGGCCGCTTCCGGTGCCTCGGTCGTCTCTACCGCTTCCGGCGCTTCGGGCTGCCGCTCCTCGGCCTTGGGCTTCTCCTCGGCCTGCTCCCGCTCCTCGGCCTTGGGCTTCTCCTCGGCCTGCTCCCGCTCCTCGGCCTTGGCCTTCTCCTCGGCCTGCTCCCGCTCCTCGGCCTGCTCCCGTTCCTCGTCCTGAGCCCGCGGTTCGGCCTCCGCCGGTACGTCCGCCTCGGTCTGCGGCTCCTCGGCCGGGGCCGGGGCCTCGTCCGCCGCCGGTGTCCCGTCCTTCGCGGCGGTGTCGGTGTCGGTCTCCGCCGCCGCGGCGGTCTCCAGCGACTCCTCGGCCGGCTCCGGCTCCTCCGCCGGTGCCTTCGCCTCCGGCCGCTCCTCCTGCCGCGGGCCGGGGACCCCTGCCTCGCCCTCCGGTTCCGGCTGCGTCGCAGCGGGCTCCGCGCTCTCCTGCGTCTCCCCGTCCACCGTCCGCGCCTTCGGGACCTGCGGGTTGTCGAAGGCCGCGGCCACCAGGTCGTCGGCCGACCGGCGGGCCGCCTCCTCCGGGGGCTGGGGGGCGGGCCCCGCGCCGGGAGCCACGGGCTCCGTGACGCGCTCCTCCGCGGGGGCGGTCACGGCGGCGGGCTCGCGGGTCTGGGGCGGGACGGAGGGCGCCGTGGTCTCCTCGTGGTCGCGGTCGCGGCCGAACACCTTGCGCAGCAAGCTCCGAATACCCATGGGCGAACCCTTTCGCATGAGTTGGTGCGGTATGCGTCCTTCATCCCTGGCCAGGGCGGACACGTAAGGTTAGCGGCCCACGGCCCCCGATTCCGGAACCCCGGGCTCCCCGGTTTCCGCGCATTCATCGGGCGTTCACTCCTACGCCTCCCTCGTGCAGAGGTGCGCACATAGCGTCACGGTCGAACGAATTCCCGACAGCTTGTCGGCGCACCGCTGCGCCGGAGGAGGACGAAGTGCGCAAACTGCTGCCGCTGCTGAGCTCGAACCCGCACGGAGGCGGCCGTTCCGCTCTCACCTGCCGGTTCCGCTGCGGTGACGCCTGTTTCCACGAGGTGCCGAACACCAGCGACAACGAGTACGTCGGCGACGTCATCGCCGGTGCCCTCTCGCGCCGCTCGGTGATGCGCGCCGCCGCCGTGGTCACCGTCGCGTCCGCCGTGGGCGGGGCCGCCGTGCTCGGTGACGCGCCGGCCGCCGAGGCCCGCCCGTACCCCGGCGGCAAGGCGGACGGCGCCCGCGGCCTGCGCTTCACGCCGGTCGCGCCGAACACGGCCGACCAGGTGACCGTCCCGGCCGGGTACGCGCAGGACGTCGTCATCCGCTGGGGCGAGCCGATCCTCCGCGGCGCGCCCGCCTTCGACGCCGACAAGCAGACGGCAGGGGCGCAGGCCGGGCAGTTCGGCTACAACAACGACTTCCTCTCCCTGCTGCCGCTGCGCGGGGAGCCGGGCCGGCAGGTGCTCGTGGCGAATCACGAGTACACCGACGAGATCCTGATGTTCCGCGGCTACGACGCGGAGAACCCGACCCGCGAGCAGGTCGAGATCGCGTGGGCCGCGCACGGCCTCTCGGTGGTCGTCGTCCAGGAGGAGCACCGCTCCGGGCGTCTCACCCCGGTCACCCGCCACCCCCTCAACCGGCGCCTGCACACCACCAGCGAGTTCGAGCTGACCGGCCCGGCCGCCGGCAGCGACCTGGTGCGGACGAGCGCCGACCCGGAGGGCCGTACCGTCCTCGGCACGCTCAACAACTGCGCCGGCGGCACCACCCCGTGGGGCACCACGCTCCACGGCGAGGAGAACTTCAACCAGTACTTCGCGTACGGGAGTTCCGCGACCGACAAGCGGTACGGCATCGGCACCGGCGCCTCCGAGCGCAAGTGGGAGCGGTTCGACAAGCGCTTCGACCTGCGCCAGGAGCCGAACGAGGCGCACCGCCAGGGCTGGGTCGTGGAGCTCGACCCGTACGACCCGGACTCGACGCCCCGCAAGCGCACCGCGCTCGGCCGGTTCAAGCACGAGGCGGCGCAGCCGCGCCTGACCGCCGACGGCCGTCCGGTCGTCTACATGGGCGACGACGAGCGCTTCGACTACTTCTACAAGTTCGTCTCCTCGAAGCGGATGATGAAGGGCTCCTCGCGCAAGGCGCGGGAGCACAACCTGACCCTCCTCGACGAGGGCACCCTCTACGTCGCCAAGCTGACCGGGGACTCGCCGGCCGCCGAGATCGACGGCAGCGGGAAGCGCCCGGTGGACGGCGAGTTCGACGGCTCGGGCGTGTGGATCCCGCTCGCCACGGCCGGTGCGGACGGGGCCGTCTCGCACGTGCCGGGCATGAGCGCCGAGGAGGTGTTCGTCTTCACCCGGCTCGCCGGTGACAAGGTCGGCGCCACGAAGATGGACCGCCCGGAGGACGTCGAGCCCTCCCCGCGCACCGGCCGCGTGTACGTCGCGCTGACCAACAACTCCAACCGCGGCAAGGGCACCAACCCCGGCGCGGACGAGGCCAACCCGCGCAACCTCAACAAGCACGGGCAGGTCCTGGAGCTGGCCGAGCACTGGGACGACCCGGCCTCCGACGGCTTCGCCTGGCGTCTGTTCCTCGTCGCCGGTGACCCGAACGACCCGGCGACGTACTACGCGGGTTACCCGAAGGAGAAGGTCTCGCCGATCTCCTGCCCCGACAACATCGCCTTCGACCCGCACGGCAACCTGTGGCTGTCCACCGACGGAAACGCCCTCGGCTCGCACGACGGCCTGTTCGGCGTGGCCACGCACGGCGAGCGGCGTGGTGAGCTGAAGCAGTTCCTGACCGTGCCGAAGGGCGCCGAGACCTGCGGTCCGATCATCCAGGACCGGCGCGTCCTGGTGGCCGTGCAGCACCCGGGTGAGGTGGACGGCGCCTCCGTGGAGAAGCCGGCGTCGGTCTGGCCCGACGGGCCCGGCCGGATCGTACGGCCCGCCGTCGTCGCCGTCTGGCGCAAGGACGGCCGGGACATCGGCGTCTGACGCGAGGGCGGAGCGGGGTCCGGGGCGGTTCCCCGGGCGTCCGGAGGGGCAGGGGGTGCCCGGCGCGTCCCGAGGGGCAGGGGGTGCCCGGCGCGGCCCGTCAGGACATCCCCAGGCCGTCCCGGAAGCGGAGGAACTGTTCCTCCGGGTCCCCGGTGTACGCCCACGGCACCCACGCCGCCCGGACGCCCAGCATGCCGAGGAGCTCCCGGGCCAGCTCCGCCTCGCCCGCGTGACAGGCGGCGTGCACCAGGAAGTTGAGGTCCGCGACCTCCTCGGGGGCGACCGGGCGGTCCGGGTCCCGGCCGCCGATCCAGCGGGCGTGGGTGCGGCGCAGTTCGGTCACCGCCAGCTCGTGCTTCCAGTGCTGGTCGAAGCCGCGCACCGGGCCACGGCCGAGCGCCCCGTCCGCGATGTACCGGTACTCCTCGACCCGGGCGACCTGCACGAGGACCGGCAGCGGGGTGCCGGGCGGTGCCACACCGGCCGCGTCGCGCGCGAAGTCGTACATGCTGCCGTGGGTGCCGTGCCAGCGCGCCGACAGGTAGCGCAGGACCTGGATGTGGCCCTCGGTGTTGTACGGGTCGCGGCGCCGCAGTTCGTCGAACCAGTGGCGCAGTTCGCGGCGCGGCACCCCGCCCTCGTACAGCCGGGCGACGGACAGCAGCGACACCCACGGCATGGGGTCCTCGGGCGCGGTTTCGGCGGCGGCGCGGCAGGCGTCGACGGCGGCATCGATCCGGCCGCGTTCGAGGGCGGCGCCCCGGCCGGCGGCGATGGCCGCGTCGAAGACGCGGACCACCTCGGTGGCGGCCCGCAGCACGGCCGCGTCCGGGTTGCCGGGTTCGGCGGCCCGCCAGGTCTCGACGGTGGAGCTGCCGGCTGCGGCGTGCGAGAGGAGCCGCAGCCGGTGGGTGCGGCGGGCCCAGTCGTCGCCGGTGGCGGCGAGCAGGTCGCGGACGCCCTGCCAGCGGCCGATGACGATGTCGTGGCGGGCCTCGGTGAGGGCCCGGTCGCCGAAGTCCGGGTCGAAGTCGGGGACGAAGCGCTCCGGGCGGGACGACCGGCCCGTCCGTCGGGCGCGGCGGCGTACGGCCATCGGGGCCTCCTTCGGGGTCCTTGCGGGGTCCTTGCGGGGTCCTTCGGTACGGCGGCGGGGTGTCTGTGAGCTGCCTGTGCGGGTGCCTCGGACGGAGGCGGGGAGGGACGGGCGCGGGAGGGGGCCGGTGGTGGCGCGCCCCGGGAGGGTCAGAAGTCGGTGGCGTAACTCTTGTCGCGGAAGCGCACCCCCGGGCCGGCCGGGGCCGACTCCTCCGCCGCCGCCAGCACCCGCGCCGCGTCCAGACGGGCCGGGCGCCGGTAGTAGTCGGTGCCCTTGCGCCAGTACACGAGGAGCGGGACGAGGCCGAGGAGCAGGCCGCCGAGACCGATGGTGAGGGCGGTGGAGGAGAGTTGGCCGAGCGATTCGACGAAGGCCCACAGCATGAAGGCGGAGCCGAGTGCCGGCCACACCCCGCCCAGGAGCAGGTTCCGTACGGAGCGCAGGAGCAGCGACTTGTAGGCGACGACGGCCGCGATGCCGGCGAGGCCGTAGTAGAAGGCGATCTGGAGCCCGATCGCGGCGACCGCGTCGTTGAGGACCCCCTGGACGGTGCCGGCGGCGGCCGCGCCCGCGAACATCACGAGCGCCGCGCCGCCGACGGCGGCGATCGCCACCCACGGGGTGTTCCAGCGGCGGTGCACGCTGCCGAGGGCGGCGGGCAGGGTCCGGTCCCGGCCCATCGCGAAGAGGGAGCGGGTGACCTGGATGAGGGTGGTCTCCAGGGTGGCGACGGTGGACAGGAGCACGGCGGCGACGAGGAGCTTTCCGCCGACGCCGGGCCAGATCTCGTGGCCGAGGACGGCGAGCACGTTCGGCCCGGCGGCCCGGATCTCGTCCGCGCTGAGCAGCACGTTCACGGCGACGGTGAAGGCCTCGAAGAGGAGGAAGACGAGCCCGACCCCGACGAGCGCGGCGAGCCCGGCGGTGCGGCGGCTGTCGCGGGTCTCCTCGCTGAGATTGCTGGTGACGTCCCAGCCCCAGTAGTAGAAGGCGGCGATCAGGGCGCCGGCGGCGAAGCCCTCGGGGCCGGCGAAGTGGCCGAGGCCGAACCAGGACCAGTCGAAGGCGGTGGCGTGCCCCCGGTGCAGCACGGCGGCCAGGACGAAGACGGCGAGCACGAGCAACTCCACGCCCGTCATGAGGAGTTGGGCGCGTACGGTGAGCCGCGCGCCGCCCAGGACGACGAGCAGCATGACGAGGAACCAGCAGGCGCCGACGGCGGCGGCGAGCGGGGTCTCGTCGGCGAGGTCCTGGTCGATCAGGGCGAGGGTGAGGGATCCGGCGGGGAGCGAGCCGGCGACCATGAAGACGGTGGCGGCGAAGACCAGCGCCCAGCCGGAGAGGAAACCGAGGAAGGGGTGGAGGGTGCGGCCCACCCACGAGTAGCCGGCGCCCGCGTTGACGTCGATCCGGCCGAGGCGGGCGTAGGCGAGGACGATGCCGAGCATCGGGACGGCGCAGTAGAGGAGGGCGGCGGGCCCCGCGAGGCCGACCGCGCCGAAGAGGACGGCGGTGGTCGCGGCGAGCGAGTAGGCGGGTGCGCTGCCGGCGACGGCCATCACGATCGTGTCGAACGTGCCGAGGACATTGGGCTGGAGCCCTCTGCCCGGGGTGGTGGTGCGCATGGCGTGTCCTCGGGGCGCGGGGGGTGGGGCAGGACGAAGTGCCCGCGCCGCCGGGCCGGTTGCGGACGGTGGCGGGTGCGAACACGGTGAATCGAGGCGCATCGTAGTCGCACCGGTGGATTCCGGTAACGGCGGTGGGAGGGTTCCGTTCCGTGACCGCCGGTAAGTCCGCCCGTACGCCCCCCGGCGGGGGTTTAGCCCAGGTCGGGACCGGCGATGGCGCGGGCCGCGCGCACCTCGTGGCGCAGCGGCGCCAGGACTCCGTTCTCGTCGCCGGGAAGGTCGCTGCGGACCTCCACGAGCGTCTCGGAGGAACGCAGCCCCTGGGCGAACTCCCGCAACTCCCGTTCGACCGCGGCCACCTCGGCCGGGTCCGGGGGCGGTGCGCCGTGGTCGACGCGGATACGGGCGGCGGTCGTGGCGTCCACGATCCGTTCGACGGCGACGACCAGCGGCCACCAGGCGGAGGCGCGGCTGCCGGTGGGCGGCGGCTCGGTCAGGGCCCGCTGGAACTCGGAGCGTACGGTCGACAGGTCGCGGTACAGCGCGCGCCGGGCCCGCAGCCGCGCCCCCCGGTCGCCGCCCACCGCGGTCGCCCCCGTCCCCGGCCCCGCCGTCGCCGCCTTCCGCTCCGGCGCGCCGGCGGGGGCGAAGGCGAGCGCCACGTACGCGGCGGTGTCGGCGACCGCGTCCGCGAGGCGGTCCCCGATGCGGGCGTGCCAGGACTCGGGCCAGAGCAGATAGCCGGCGACCAGGGCGATGGCGCAGCCGATGAGCGAGTCGTACAGGCGGGGCAGGACCAGGCCGAAGCCCTGGTGGTTGAGGAGGTCGGAGAGCAGCAGGATCACGGGGGTGATGGCCGCCGTCTGGAAGACGTACCCCTTCGCGGAGAAGGCGGGGATCAGGGCGGCGAGCAGCATCATCACCGGGATGTCCCACCAGCCGCGCGGTACTTGGGAGAGGACCAGGGCGGCCAGCACGAGGCCGAGGGCGGTGCCGAGGGCGCGGAGCACGGCGCGGGAGAAGACCGAGCCGAAGTCGGGCTTCATGACGAAGGTGACGGTGAGCGCCACCCAGTACGAGCGGGGCACCGGGATCAGGGACACCAGGGCCTGGGCGAGGCCGATGCAGAGCGCGAGGCGCAGCCCGTACCGCCAGGACGCCCCGGAGAAGAGGACCGCGCGGGCGGTGCGCCGGACGCGGACGCGCAGGGCGGCGGGCCTGCCGAGCCGGTCGTCGACGTTGTACGGGTCGGGGTCGGCCTCGTGGACGACGTCGGCCGCGTGGCGCAGGGCGTGGTCGACGGCCTTCTCGGAGGGCCGCCGCGGGGCGGGGAGGTCCAGGTCCGGGCTGCCGGTGCGGCCCTCCTCGACGGCGGCGGCGAGCTCGCGCACGGCGGCCGGGACGGAGGGGTGGACCGGACCGTGGTGGCGGGCCCGGAGATGGGCGGCGGGGGCGGCCTCGACGAGCGGGATGAGGACGTTGAGCTGGGCCAGGAGGCGGACCTGGGTGGGCGCCCGGCCGTGCTCGCGGGCCCGGCGGGCGAGGACGAGGTCGTAGGACTGGTTCAGGGAGGCGGTCACGGCCTGGCGCTGTTCGTCGTACGCGTCGGTGCCGGCCGCCTCGTACAGCGCGGCGGCCGCCCGGTAGGCGGCGGCCACGGCGGTGCGTTCGGGTGCGGCGCGGCGCAGCGGCCAGCCCAGGAGCGTGAGGGCGAGGACGAACAGCCCGCCGAGGGTGAGCAGCAGGGGCGCCTTCCACCACGGGCCCGGCATGGGGAGTCCGGCGCCGACGACCGCGTTGAGGAGGAGCAGCAGTCCGGAGACGGAGGCGACAGCGCCGATCGAGGAAATCATCCCGGAGACGAGCGCGACGAGGGTCAGGGCGGCGACGGCGGTCCAGCCGTGGCCGAAGACGAGGGTGCCGAGGGTGACGCCGAGGGCGCCGAAGAGTTGCGGGACGGCGATGTTGAAGATCCGCATCCGGTAGGCGTCGGCGGTGTCGCCGATGACTCCGGAGAGGGCGCCCATGGAGACGAGCGCGCCGTAGGCGGGCTGCCCGGCGGCGAGCCCCGCGGCGAGCGGCGCCGACAGGGCCACGGAGGCGCGGGCGACGGCCGCCCACGGGATCGGCGCGGACGCGGGCCGCAGCCCGGCGGTCAGCCAGGCGGGCGGAACGAGCCGTGAGGGGCCCGGCCGTGAGGGTCCTGCGGGGTGCGTCGCCATGCCTCCCAACGTAGCGGCCGGGCCGCGCGCCGGCCGGGGCGGTCACGGGGCCCGGGCGTGGCCGCGGCCTCCGGCGGGGGTGGGGCCACCTGGGGGCGGGGGCGTGGCCGCGGCCTCCGGCGGGAGGCGCTTCGGCGGGCGCCCGGCGCCGCCTCCGGTCCGGGGCCGACGGGGCCGCGCGCCGGCCGGGGCGGTGACGGGCCCGGCCGTGGTTCCGGCCCGAGGCGGGGCTTCGGCGGGGTGAGGGGCCGGGGCCGGGCCGTGTACGGGTTCCGCGGGGGCCGGGGCGTGCCCCGGGGACCGTCCGCCGACGGGCGTACGGCACTGCCCGGGCGCGCGTGGCCGGAGCCGGAACAGGGCCTGCCGGCACTCCGCGTCGGCCCCCGGCCCGGGCCTCCGCCGCGCTCAGCTGCGGTACGACTCCACCTGGGCCGCCGGGCGGACCGCCGCGCTGTCCGGGTCCTCACCGAACTCGGCCTTGGCCCGCCGCTGCCGCAGCAGGTCCCAGCACTGGTCCAGCCGTACTTCCAGTTCGGCGAGGCGTTCGCGCTCCTCGGGGAGGAGGCCGCCGGTGCGCTGCCGCAGGGCGCGCTCCTCTTCGACGAGGGCGCCGATGTCGTCCAGGATCTCCTCGTTGTCCATGCCTTCCAGCGTGGCCGATCAGCGCCCGTCGTGCAGGTCGAGATCGGTGAGGACGGCCCGGTGGTCGGAACCGGCGAGTTCGGGGAAGCGGACGGCGCGCACGGTGAAGCCGTCGCTGACGAGCACGTGGTCGATCTGCACGTAGGGCGGCAGCGGCCCCTCGGCGGGCCACGTCGGGGTGCGGCTCGCGCCGGCCAGCCGGGCGGCGTCCTGGAGGTGCCCGGCGTCGAGGATCCGGCGGAAGGCGGCATGGTCCTGGGAGGCGTTGAAGTCCCCGGCGACGATCCGGTGCGGGCCGCGGGCGGGTCGTGCCACCGCGTCCCTGATCCGGCCGAGCTCCTCCTTCCACAGGCCGGTCTGCCCGGGCAGCGGCGGCATCGGGTGGGCGAGCTGGAGGTCCACGGGCCGTCCGGCGATGACGGCGGTGGCGCCCGGCATGCCCATCGTGCCGGGGACGACCCGCCGGTCGCGCAGCGGATGGGCGCTGAGCAGGACCGACCCCGCGGAGCCGTCGGCCTCGACGGAGGCGTGGTGGGGCAGCTCGGCGGCGAACGTGGTGGTGAGGGTGCGTCCGCAGGCGCGGTCGCATTCGGAGACGTACACGAGGGTGGGCCGCTCGCGCCGGATCGTCGCGACGAGCGCTCCGGTGGCCTCGCCGAACTCGACGTTGGCGGCGAGGACCCGGACCCGGGCCTCGGGCGGGGCGACGAGGGTGACCGCGTCGGGGACGTACGGCAGGGAGGCCCAGGCGGTGGTGCCGAGGACGGTCACGGCCGCGAAGGACAGGACGCGGCGGCGGGCGGCGGCGGCGAGGAGCACGGCGAGCCCGGCGGGCACGGTGAGCCACGGCAGGAAGGACAGCAGCTGCGGTACGGGCGTGACGGCGTCCGTGTCGAGGGCCCGGCAGGCGGCGACGACGGCGGGGACGGCCAGGAGCAGCACGGCGGCCCGGGCGGCGGGGCGGCGCACGGGCCGGAGGGGTGGCGGCCCGGCGGGCGCCGGGCCGGAGTTGCGGGAAGGGGGGAGGGGCGGAGTCGCCCGGGGCTGCGGTTCGGATGCTGCGGCAGGGGCTCGGTCCACGCCGTTCAGTGTCGCACCGGGCCGTGACAGGGGGCCGGGGCCCCTCGGTGCTGCCGGAGGCGCCCGTGGTGCCGGACGGCTCAGTGCCGCAGGGCGCGGGTGACCTCCGCGGTGGTGCCTCCGGGGAGCGAGCGGTTGCTGCGGGCGGTCCCGGTCTTCGCCTGTTTCGCGGGGACCGCGTCGAGGGTGACGACGACGGTGTCGACGACGTTCCCGTCGCCGTCGTGGAAGGTGACCATGACGGTGTAGTCGGCGGCGGAGTCCTTGGGGTTGGTCGCGGTGACGTCGGCGACGGTCCGGTCGCCGTCGGCGCGGGCCTTCCCGGCCTTGACGTCAGCGGTGGCGTTCACCCCGTCCTTGACCTCGTTCATCTTCTCCTGGGCGGCGGAGGCGACCGCGGCGGTGGCGGAGGAGACGATGTCGCCGGCCGCGTTCTTCGCCGCCTCGCAACCGGTGAGGGCGAGGAGCGCGGCGGCCGTCGCGAGGGCCGTGCGGTGCGATCTCATGGGCGCCTCAGAGCCTCTCGTCGGCGCGGCGGTCCCCGTCCGAGGCGAGCGCCCAGATCACGAAGATCGACACGGCCATGGAGAAGAGGGCCCACCACGGCTGGTAGGGCAGGAAGAGGAACTGCGCCAGGATGTTGAGGGAGGCGAGGGCGATGCCTGCGACGCGGCCCCACTCGGCGCCCTTGAGGATGCCGTACCCGGTGGCGGCCACGAGGACGCCGAGGACGAGGTGGATCCAGCCCCAGGTGGTGAGGTCGAACTCGTAGACGTAGTCGCCGACGCGGGCGTAGATGTCGTTCTCGGCGATGCCGGCGATGCCCTGGAAGATGTCCATCAGGCCGGTGACGAGCATGAGGACGCCGGCGAAGAGGGTGCCGCCGGCGGCCCAGGCGCCGGACGTCCCCGCCTTGCGGGGTGCGGTGTGCTGGCTCATGGGCCCATCGTCGGCCGGTTCGTGCCGGCGCGAACGCCGGACTGCGCCGGGCGGGTGAGCGGTCACCTGCCCGGGCCGTACAGCCGGGCCGTCCGGGCGCGGCTGTACGGCCCGGGCGGACGGAGGCGGGGGCCCGGTCCGGTTGCGGCCGCCGGCGCGGGGGTGTGCCCTGGAGGGTGCGGACACGGTCGCGGGGGGCCAGAGACGAAGGAGCTCCTGCGATGGGCGCACACGCAGCGGTACCCGCCCGGCGCCGGCGCCGGGCCGCCACGGGCGGGCACGGAGGGGGACTCCCCCTCGTCCTCGGCGTCGTCTACGGCCTGTACGCGTCGACCGTCGAACGCCACGGCGGCCCGCTCAGCTGGGGCCAGCTCTGGCTCGGCCTGATCTCGGCGGTGGTCCTGGCCGGGGCGGTGCACGCGCTCCGCCGGACCGGCCGCGCCCTGCCGCGCGAGCCACGGGCCGCCGCCTGGGGCGCGCTGGCCGGGCTCGCGGTCGGGTTCCTCTTCAGCCTCTCCGGTGCCAGTGTCCTGTCGGCGGCGGTGCTGGGGATCGTGGTCGCCGCCGCCGTCTCCTGCGCCGCCTTCTACCTCTTCTACACGCACGAGGACGCCGCCGGACGGCCCGCGCCCTACTGACCGAGGCGCCGGCCCGCGCGCCCGGTGCGGTGTGGCGGCGCCGGTGGTCCACGGC
>NZ_JAPSIW010000836.1 GCF_031178505.1 Streptomyces sp.
CGGCGAGTGCCTCGCGCTCGTGGGTCCGCTCCGGCCCCGGCTCCGGGACGACCACCCTCCACCACCCGGTGGCGGCCGTGTTCTCACCGGCGGCGAACCGACCGGTGCCGGAGGGCCCGGCCGGCCGTCGGCCGCCCCGCATCAGGATCACGTCAAGACGTGACCGAGGGCCCTCCCCGGGTGCGGAATGTCCGATTGGCTGGACGTAGGGTCGGGTCATGGCACGCGGCAAGCTTCGGATCTACCTCGGCGCCGCACCGGGCGTCGGCAAGACGTACGCGATGCTCTCCGAGGGCCACCGCCGGGTGGAGCGCGGCACCGACTGCGTGGTGGCGGTCGTGGAGCACCACGGGCGCCCGCGTACGGAGGTGCTGCTCCACGGCCTGGAGCAGCTGCCCCGCCGCGAGATCGAGTACCGGGGGACCACCTTCCCCGAGATGGACGTCGACGCCGTCCTCGCCCGCCGGCCCGCCGTCGCCCTGGTCGACGAACTCGCCCACACCAACGTCCCCGGCTCCCGCAACCCCAAGCGCTGGCAGGACGTGGCCGAACTGCTGGCGGCCGGGATCGACGTCGTCTCGACCGTCAACATCCAGCACCTGGAGTCCCTCGGCGACGTGGTCGAGTCGATCACGGGCGTACGGCAGCGGGAGACCGTCCCCGACGAGATCGTCCGCCGGGCCGACCAGATCGAGCTGGTCGACATGTCGCCCGAGGCCCTGCGCCGCCGCATGGCCCACGGCAACGTCTACACCCCCGACAAGGTCGACGCCGCCCTCTCCAACTACTTCCGCCCCGGCAACCTCACCGCCCTGCGCGAACTGGCCCTGCTGTGGACGGCCGACCGGGTCGACGAGTACCTCCAGCGCTACCGGGGCGAGCACAACATCCGCTCGACCTGGCAGGCCCGCGAGCGCATCGTCGTCGGCCTCACCGGCGGCCCCGAGGGCCGCACCCTGATACGCCGCGCCACCCGCCTGGCCGAGAAGGGCGCCGGCGGCGAGGTCCTGGCCGTCTACATCGCCCGCAGCGACGGCCTCACCGCGGCCTCCCCGAAGGAGCTGGCCGTCCAGCGCACCCTCGTCGAGGACCTCGGCGGCACCTTCCACCACGTCATCGGGGACGACATACCCTCCGCGCTCCTGGAGTTCGCGCGCGGCGTGAACGCGACCCAGATCGTCCTCGGCTCCAGCAGACGCCGCACCTGGCAGTACGTCCTCGGCCCCGGCGTCGGGCAGACCGTGGCCCGGGAGTCCGGCCCCGACCTGGACGTCCACATCGTGACGCACAGCGAGGTCGCCAAGGGGCGCGGGCTGCCCGTCGCCCACGGCGCCCGGCTCGGCCGTTCCCGCATCCTCGGAGGCTGGCTCGCCGGCGTCGCGGGACCGGTCGGGCTCGCCCTGCTCCTCACCCATGTCGACGCGGACCTCGGGCTCGCCAACGACATGCTCCTCTTCCTGGCCCTCACCGTGGCCTCCGCCCTGCTCGGCGGACTCCCGCCGGCCCTCGCCTCGGCCGCCGTCGGCTCCCTCCTCCTCAACTGGTTCTTCACCCCGCCCGTCCACCGGCTGACCGTCGCCGACCCCAAGAACATCGTCGCCATCGCCGTCTTCTTCGGCGTCGCGATGGCCGTCGCCTCCGTGGTCGACCTGGCCGCCCGTCGCACCCACCAGGCGGCCCGACTGCGGGCCGAGTCCGAGGTCCTCTCCTACCTCGCCGGCAGCGTGCTGCGCGGCGAGACCAGCCTGGAGGCCCTCCTGGAGCGGGTCCGCGAGACCTTCTCCATGGAGTCGGCGGCCCTCCTGGAGCGGGCCGAGGGCACCGGCCCCTGGACCCGCGCCGCCAGCGTCGGACCCCATCCGGCGGTACGGCCCGAGGACGCGGACGTCGACATGCCGGTGGGCGACCGCCTCGCCCTGGCCCTGAGCGGGCGGGTGCTGCCGGCCGAGGACCGGCGGGTACTCGGCGCCTTCGCCGCACAGGCGGCCGTCGTGCTCGACCGGCAGCGGCTCGTCGGCGAGGCCGAGGAGGCCCGCAAACTCGCCGAGGGCAACAAGATCCGCACCTCGCTCCTGGCCGCGGTCAGCCACGACCTGCGCACCCCGCTCGCGAGCATCAAGGCCTCCGTCACCTCCCTGCGCTCCGACGACGTCGAGTGGTCCGACGAGGACCGGGCCGAACTCCTCGCCGGCATCGAGGCCGGCGCCGACCGCCTCGACCACCTCGTCGGAAACCTGCTCGACATGTCCCGGCTCCAGACCGGCACCGTCACGCCCCTCATCCGGGCCGTGGACCTGGACGAGGTGGTCCCGATGGCCCTCGGCGGGGTTCCCGACGGCAGCGCCGAACTCGACATCCCCGAGTCGCTCCCCATGGTCGAGGTCGACAAGGGCCTCCTGGAGCGCGCCGTCGCCAACATCGTCGAGAACGCCGTGAAGTACAGCCCCGAGGGCGTGCCGGTGGCCGTCGCCGCCAGCACGATCGGGCAGCGGGTCGAGCTGCGGGTCGTCGACCGCGGCCCCGGCGTGCCCGACGCGGGCAAGGACGGCATCTTCGAGCCCTTCCAGCGCCTCGGCGACGCCCCGCGCGGCGCGGGCGTCGGCCTCGGCCTCGCCGTGGCACGCGGCTTCGTGGAGGCCATGGGCGGCACGCTCGGCGCCGAGGACACCCCGGGCGGCGGCCTCACCATGGTGCTCACCCTCAGGGCCGCGCCGCGCGGAGCCCCGCCGCCGGTCACCGGCCTCCCGGAGCGGGCGGTGACCTGAGCCGGGAGGCGGGTCCCGGAGCAGGGCGCCGGCCCCAGGGCCGTACCGCCGACGCCGTACCGCCACCGCCCGTCCCCGTACCGCCCGCCCCGCCACTCCCACGGCAACGCAAGAAGAAGGAAGGCCCCCAC
>NZ_JAPSIW010000837.1 GCF_031178505.1 Streptomyces sp.
GCCACGGCATCACCACCGTCGACATCGGCGTCGCCATCCTCTCCATGCACAGCGCCCGCGAACTCTGCGGCGCCGAGGACCCCTACCTCCTCGCCAACGCGCTCGTCGCCTTCCTGGAGGGCTGACCGGAGCCGGGCCCCGGCACGGCGCCCGGCGAAACATCCGCGAAACGCCTCTCCAGGCAGCGTGGCTGCCATGCAGCGTCATGAAGGGCCGCCCCGGCGGACGTTCGTCCTCCTGCTCGCCACCGCCGTCCTCCTCGGGACGGCGGTGGCCTGGGGGATCATCGAGCAGTACAACGACCGGCCGCCGTGGGCCGCCGACATCGCCTACGAGGGCGGATACGTGCAGGCCACGCGCATCCGTAAGTACGACCAGGACGGCTCCCGCACGAAAGCCCTGCTGAGCGGCGAATGCGCGCTCATGCAGCAGCAGGGCATGGGCGGCGACCGGGCCGTGCACGACCCGGCCGCCTGGGTGGCCGGGTGCCTGGACGCGGCGGCGGGCCGCCCCTCCCGGCACCAGGGCCTCGTCCGCTGACCGGCCCGGCCCCGGACGGGGTCAGGCGTCCATGCCCGCCAGGATCAGCGGAAGCCGGGCCGCACCCCCGTCGGTGACCTTCACCGGCACGCCCCAGTCCTGCTGGTGGACGTGGCAGGCCGGGTACTCGTTGGCGGGGTCGTCGTCGCACGAGGCCGCCATCGCGGAGACGTGCAGCACGCCCTCCGTCACCTCCGGGTTCAGCTCCAGCTCCCGGAAGAGGTCCGTGCCCGTGCCCTCGCCGCCCACCAGCAGCTCCGGCGGCGTCGAGGAGACCAGGAGCCGGGTCGAGGGGCCGTACCGCTCGTCCAGCTTCTGACCGGCCGGCGCCTGGAAGATCACGTCGAGCCGCAGCCGGCCGGGGGCGATCTCGGTGGCCTCGCGCCGCGTCCGGTGGGCGACCGCCTCCACCCGTACCGCCTCCTCGGGCAGCCGCAGCCGGGTCAGCCGGTGCCGCGCCGACTCCACCACCACGATGTCCTCGCCCACCAGGACCGCGTCGCTCGGCTCGCGCAGATCGGTGGCGAGGGTGGTCACCTCACCGGTGGCCGGGTCGTAGCGGCGCAGCGCGTGGTTGTACGTGTCGCTGACCGCGACGGAACCGTCCGGCAGCGCCGTCACGCCCAGCGGGTGCTGGAACAGGGCCTGCCCGGCGTCGCCGTCCCGGTGGCCGAAGTCGAAGAGACCGGTGCCGACGGCCGTGTGCACGACCCCCTCGGTGTCGATCCACCGCAGGGCGCTGGTCTCCGAGTCGGCGATCCACAGCCGGTCCGGGGTGGCGGCGAGCCCCGAGGGCTGCGCGAACCAGGCCTCGGCGGCGGGACCGTCGACCAGGCCCTCGTTCGTCGTGCCCGCCGCGACCTCCACGGTCCGCGTCTCCGGGTCGTACGTCCACAGCTGGTGGACGCCCGCCATGGCGATCCACACCTTCCCCCGCCACCAGGCCACGTCCCACGGCGAGGAGAGGTCCGTCTCCAGGGCGGGCCCCGAGGTCGGCGAGCCCTGCCACCACTGCCTGCCCGTGCCGGCGATCCGCTCGACCGCCCCGGTGGCCGGGTCGAACAGCTGGAGCGCGTGGTGCACGGTGTCCGCGACCACGACCTTCCCGTCCGGCAGCACCGTCAGGCCCTGCGGTTCCCGGAACTCGCCCGCCCCGCCGACGCGGCGCACCACGGTCTCGCCGTCCTCCGCCAGCTCGACCAGCTGATGGCGGGTGGTGTCGGAGACCAGGAAGTTCCCCGACTCCAGCAGCACCGCCTTGCCCGGGAACCGCAGATCCGTCGCGACCGGCTCCGGCGGCACGTACGGCCCGTCGCCGCGCCGCAGCGTCCCCTTCGCCTCGTGCTCGGCCTCCAGCTCCTCCACCAGGGTCCGGATCGCGTTCGCGTGCCCCTCACCGGCGTGCTGCGCGACGACGTACCCCTCGGGGTCGATCACGACGAGCGTCGGCCACGCCCGCACGGCGTACTGCTTCCACGTCGCCAGATCGGGATCGTCCAGCACGGGGTGGTGCACCTCGTACCGCTCGACGGCGTCGACCACGGCCTGGTGCTCGGCCTCGTGCACGAACTTCGGCGAATGCACCCCGACGATCACGAGCGTGTCGCGGTGCTTCTCCTCCAGCTCCCGCAGCTCGTCCAGGACGTGCAGGCAGTTGATGCAGCAGAAGGTCCAAAAATCAACAACAACGCACTTACCGCGCAGGTCGGCGAGGGTGAGTTCCTTCCCCCCGGTGTTCAGCCAGCCGCCCCGGCCGACCAGCTCGGGGGCACGGACACGGGCACGCTTGCGGGGGGCGGGCGCGGGGGTGGGCGCCGGAGCAGCATCGTTCATCCTTCAAGCTTGCCATCCGCCCGTGAGCGCGGGATCACGCCTGCGTGAACCGCCCGCTCAGGGCACGCGCTCCACCAGGCAAGGGTGCCGTACGGGTGGAAAGAGGGGGCCGGGCGGGGGCCGCGGGGTGTGTCTTCCCGCAGGGGTGGGGGGAGCGGGTCGTCAGCATGGCGGGCATGGAGCGTGCGGGTAGATCATCGGACTATTGCTGCTCTCGAATGAGGGGCGGGCTCATGGCCGTGCTCCTCGTCGTGCCGTGTCTGGCGCTGGGCGGGACCGAGGCGCGGGCCGGGGGCGCCGGGGACGCGCTGCGGGTGACCGTGACCGTCAACGGGCGGGAGCGGTCGTGGTCGCGGCCGCCGGAGGTACGGATCGGGACGACGGTCGAGAAGCGGTACCGGCTGGTCAACAACGGTGAGGCCGACCTGTACGAGGTGCGCGTGCTCGATCCCGGGGTACCCGGCGGGGCGGCGCGCTGTCCCGCCCGGCCGCTGCCCGCGCTCGGGGAGGTGGAGTGCGTCGC
>NZ_JAPSIW010000838.1 GCF_031178505.1 Streptomyces sp.
ACTACGAGCGAGGGCTGAACCCCTGGGACCTCGCGGCGGGTGCCCTGATCGCCCGTGAGGCCGGTGCGCTGACCGGCGGCCGGCCGGGCGAGCCCGAGTCCGGGGAGCTGGTCGTGGCGGCCCCTCCTGGCCTCTTCGCCCCCCTCCAGGAGCTGCTGGAGGAGCACGGGGCCTGGCACGACTGAGCGGCCGTGAGCCGTCCGCGCGAAGGCGGGGAGCCGGAAGCGCGAGGGCCCCGGAGCCGGTGGTGGCTCCGGGGCCCTCGCACGGGTCCGTGGGCGTCAGACGCCCGGGGCGACCTCCACGCCGTGCTCGGCGGCCAGGCGGTGCAGGTCGTCCAGCTCCGCCTGCTCGACGTCCGCGAGGAAGTCGTCGCCCGTCTCGCGGGCCCGCGTGAGGTCCGACTGCGTGGTCCTGATGCGGTGCAGCAGTCCTGCGGTGAAAGCGTCCATCGTGCGCCCCCTCGTCATGGGTCCGGTGGCACGGGTGTGCCGGTGGGGTGGATCACACGCTGTGAGCTCTGGGGGACAGAGAGTGGCGGACGACGTGCCACCTTCAGCTGTGATCGCGGGGTGTGCACACCTCCTCCCCAGCCGTTTCCTCAGAGAAACCTCAACTGACCCGCGAATCAGGCGAATTCTTCGCGGCCACCGAGCACGCCCCGGAGCGCCACCACCCGTTCACCGGACCCTCGCCCTCCGCCCGCCGCCGCCCCTCCGGCCCGCGTCCCCGCGTTCCCCGACGCCGGGCCCCCTCCCCGTCCGCACCCCGTCTTACAGCCGGTTTACGCGCGAACGGGGCAGGATGGACACCGCACAGTCAGTGCCCGGGCCCCAGCGGGACCGTTCAGAACCACCCCTGGTCCCCGCCTCGGACCAGGACCCGAAGGAAGGATCACGACGTGCGCGTACTCGTCGTCGAGGACGAGCAGCTGCTCGCCGATGCCGTGGCCACCGGACTGCGCCGGGAGGCCATGGCCGTCGACGTCGTGTACGACGGCGCGGCCGCCCTGGAACGCGTCGGCGTCAACGACTACGACGTCGTCGTCCTCGACCGCGACCTGCCCCTCGTCCACGGCGACGACGTCTGCCGCAGGATCGTCGAGCTCGGCATGCCCACCCGCGTGCTGATGCTCACCGCCTCCGGCGACGTCAGCGACCGCGTCGAGGGCCTGGAGCTGGGCGCCGACGACTACCTCCCCAAGCCCTTCGCCTTCACCGAGCTGACCGCCCGCGTCCGCGCCCTCGGCCGGCGCACCACCGTGCCGCTCCCGCCCGTCCTGGAGCGCGCCGGCATCAAGCTCGACCCCAACCGCCGCGAGGTCTTCCGCGACGGCCGCGAGGTCCAGCTGGCTCCCAAGGAGTTCGCCGTCCTGGAGGTCCTCATGCGCAGCGAGGGCGCCGTGGTCTCCGCCGAGCAGCTCCTGGAGAAGGCCTGGGACGAGAACACCGACCCGTTCACCAACGTCGTCCGGGTCACGGTCATGACCCTGCGCCGCAAGCTGGGCGAACCCCCCGTGATCGTCACCGTCCCCGGCTCCGGCTACCGGATCTGACGCCCATGGGAACCACCCCCGCGCCCCACCCCCAGGCGCCGCCCAAGCCGACCTGGGACCCCCGGGACCCCGTCCGCCCCCTGCTGCGCCCGACCATCCGCATACGGCTCACGCTGCTCTACGGCGGCATGTTCCTGATCGCCGGCATCCTGCTGCTGTCGATCATCTACCTCTTCACCGCGCAGGCGCTGAGCGACAGCGCGGCCCAGCTCCCGTTCAAAATCGTCAAGGGCGAGGTGCAGCCCACCACCTCCTGGTGCGTGCTGCCCGACACGGGCACCGGCGACCAGTTCAACGACGCCGTCTCCATCTGCCTGCGCCACCAGACCGACCGGGCCCTGGACGACCTGCTGCGCCGCTCCCTCTTCGCCCTCCTGGGCCTGAGCATCATCGCCTTCGCCTTCGGCTACGCCATGGCGGGCCGGGTCCTCTCGCCGCTCGGCCGGATCACCCGGACCGCCCGCCAGGTGGCCGGCTCCGACCTGGCCCGGCGGATCGAGCTCGACGGCCCCGACGACGAGCTGAAGGAGCTCGCCGACACCTTCGACGAGATGCTGGAGCGCCTGGAACGGGCCTTCAGTGCCCAGCAGCGGTTCGTCGCCAACGCCTCGCACGAACTCCGTACGCCGCTCGCCATCAACCGCACCCTCCTGGAGATCCACATCTCCGACCCGGAGGCCCCCGTGGCGCTCCAGCAGCTCGGCAAGACCCTCCTCGCCACCAACGAGCGCAGCGAGCAGCTGGTGGAGGGCCTGCTCCTGCTCGCCAGGAGCGACAACCAGATCATCGACCGCAAGGCGGTCGACCTCGCGGAGGTGGCCTCCCGCGCGATCGACCAGACGCACGCCGAGGCGTGCGCCAAGGGGGTCGAGATCCGCGGCGAACGCGCCCCGGCCGTCGTCCAGGGCAACGGCGTCCTGCTGGAACGGATCGCCCTGAACCTGCTCCAGAACGCCGTGCGGTACAACGTGCCCGAGGGCGGATGGGTCGAGGTGACCACCGAGACGGCCCACGGCCAGGCGGTCCTCGTCGTCTCGAACACGGGCCCCGTGGTCCCCGCGTACGAGATCGACAACCTCTTCGAGCCCTTCCGCCGGCTCCGCCAGGAGCGCACCGGCAGCGACAAGGGCGTCGGCCTCGGCCTGTCGATCGCCCGGTCCGTGGCCCGGGCCCACGGCGGCCGTATCATCGCGGAGCCCCGCGAGGGCGGCGGCCTCGTGATGCGAGTCACCCTGCCGATGTGACACAGTGCGCGCGACCGGTTCCGTTCGCTTTGCGCGGAATTCCCGAGCTCTGATGCTGAGACACGCATGTGTGATCGATCACAGGGTGAGGGG
>NZ_JAPSIW010000155.1 GCF_031178505.1 Streptomyces sp.
GCGGAGGCCTTCGCCAAGGCGCCGGGGGTGGACGAGGCGGTGACCTCGCCCGATCCGACGAAGGTGCTCCAGGACCGGGCGGAGCGGACGCGGCTGGCCACCGGCGTCGACTTCATCGCGGTCCTCGACACCGAGGGGCGCCGGTACACCGACTCGGACCCGTCGCTGATCGGCCGCCGGGCCACCGGCGACCTGTTCCGGGCGTCGGTGGACGGCGAGTCGTTCACGGAGCTGTTCCGGGGCGCTCCGAACGACGCGGTGCGGGCGGTGGTGCCCATCGAGGACGAGCGGGGCCGGATCGTCGGCATGGTCACCAGTGGTATCGAGGTGGAGAGCATCGCCGAGGCGGTGGAGGGCCGGGTGCCGCTGCTGGCGGGTGCGGCGGCCGGTGCCCTGGTGCTCGCGGTGGGTGGGGCGGCCCTGGTGAGCCGGCGGCTGCGGCGGCAGACGCACGGGCTGGGTCCGGCGGAGATGACCCGGATGAAGGAGCACCACGAGGCGGTGCTGCACGCGGTGCGCGAGGGCGTCCTGATCGTGGGTGCGGACCGGCGGCTGCTGCTCGCGAACGACGAGGCGCGGCGGCTGCTCGGCCTGGGCGCGGAGGCAGAGGGCCGGCACGTCTCCGAGCTGGGTCTGGACCCCCGCACGGTCGAGCTCCTCGAGTCGGGGCGGACGGCGACGGACGAGGTGCACCGGGCGGGTGACCGGCTCCTCGCGGTGAGCGTGCGGTCCACGGTCCCGGACGGCTCCGCCTCGGGCAGCGTGATGACGATGCGGGACACCACCGAGCTGGCCGCGCTCTCGGGCCGGGCGGCGGTGGCGCGGGGCCGGCTCCAGCTGCTGTACGAGGCGGGGGTGCGGATCGGTACGACGCTGGAGGTGGTGCGGACGGCCGAGGAGCTGGCGGAGGTCGCGGTGCCGCGCTTCGCGGACTTCGTGACGGTGGAGCTCCTGGAGCCGGTGCTGCGCGGGGAGGAACCGCCGCCGGCGGAGGCGGGCGCGGCGGAGATGCGGCGGACGGCGCTGAGCGGGCTGCGGCCGGAGCAGCCGCTGCAGCCGGTGGGGGACATGGTGCGGTTCCAGGTGCCGAGCACGCCGATGGCCCGGGCCCTGGCGACGGGTCACGCGGTGGTGGAGACGGAGCTGGCGTCGGCGGAGGGCTGGCGGGCGCAGGACCCGGAGGGGGCGGCGCAGGCGCTGGCGTACGGGATGCACTCGCTGCTGACGGTGCCGCTGCTCGCCCGGGGGGTGGTGCTGGGGATGGCGAACTTCTGGCGGGCGGACACCCCGGAGCCGTACGGGGAGGAGGATCTGTCGTTCGCGGAGGAGCTGGCGGCGCGGGCGGCGGTGGCGATCGACAACGCCCGCCGGTTCACGCGCGAGCACGCGATGGCGGTGACGCTGCAGCGGAGCCTGCTGCCGCGGGTGCTGCCGGAGCAGAACGCGGTCGAGGTGGCGTACCGCTACCTGCCCGCGACGGCGGGGGTGGGTGGCGACTGGTTCGACGTGATCCCGCTGCCGGGGGCGCGGGTGGCGCTGGTGGTGGGCGACGTGGTGGGGCACGGGCTGCACGCGGCGGCGACGATGGGGCGGCTGCGGACGGCGGTGCACAACTTCTCGACCCTCGACGTGCCGCCGGACGAACTCCTCGGTCACCTGGACGAGCTGACGGGGCGGATCGACGAGCAGGGGGCGGCGGAGGCGGAGGGCGGGAACGGGCGGCGGCGGGAGGAGGGCATCACCGGCGCGACCTGTCTGTACGCGATCTACGACCCGGCGTCCGGGGTGTGCACGATGGCGAGCGCGGGGCATCCGGGGCCCGCGGTGGTGCGTCCGGACGGGCGGGTGGAGTTCCCCGCGCTGGCGCCGGGACTGCCGCTGGGGCTGGGGCTCGGGGACGCGCCGTTCGAGGCGACGGAGCTGCGGCTCGCGGAGGGCAGCAAGCTGGTCCTCTACACGGACGGCCTGCTGGAGGACCACGGCCGGGACCTGGACACGGGACTGGGGCTGCTGGGTTCGACGCTGGCCTCGCCCGACCGGAGCCCGGAACAGACCTGCGCGGACGTCCTGGCGACCCTGTTGTCACCGGCGCCCCGGGACGACATCGCGCTCCTGGTGGCGCGGACCCGACTGCTGGACCGGGAGCGGATCGCGGAGTGGGACGTGGCCCGGGACCCGTCGGCGGTGTCGCCGGTGCGGAACGCGGCGGCGGAGAAGCTGGCCGACTGGGGTCTGGAGGGTCTGGCGTTCACGGCGGAGCTGATCCTGAGCGAGCTGATCACGAACGCGGTGCGGTACGGGGCGGATCCGGTGCGGGTGCGGCTGCTGTACGACCGGCGGCTGATCTGCGAGGTGTCGGACGGCAGCAGCACCTCGCCGCACCTGCGGCACGCGGCGACGACGGACGAGGGCGGCCGGGGCCTGTACCTGGTGGCGCAGTACGCGGAGCGGTGGGGCACCCGGTACGGCCGCCGGGGCAAGACGATCTGGGCGGAGCTGTCGGTGGGGCCGGGGGGTGCCGAACCGGAGGTGCCGGCGCCCGACCTGGACGCGCTGGAGGACCTGGCCTGGTGAGGCGCGGAGCGCGGCCTGGTGCGGTCGGGCCCGGCCTCGTGCGGCCGGGCCCGGTGGATCAGCCGAGTTCTCTCAGGGCGGTGCGGACGGCCGCGAGGTCCTCGTCGGAGGCGAGTCCCGCGTGGTAGAGCCGGAGTTCGGTGGCGCCGTCGGCCCGGGCCCGCCCGGCGTCCGCCGTCAGCCGGGCGGGGGCGCCGCCCATGCCGGTGACGACAGGGAGGTTGGCGGCGAGGACGCCGCCGGGGCGGGCGTGGGCGGCGAAGGCGGCGACCTTCGGCGGGCGGGCGACCACCCCGTCGGCGAGGCCGAGGACGTGGGCGGGGTCGGTGCCGGCGTCGGCGCCGCAGCGGTACGGGTCGGGGTCGGCGTGCAGCAGGACGCGGAAGCCCGGCGGGGCGGCGGCCCGCACAGCGGCGACGGCGGCCTCCTGGAAGGAGCGGGCGGTCCGGGCGCGCCAGGCCAGGGCGGGGGCCTCCAGGTCACCGAGGCCGCCCGCGGGGCCGGTGCCGGACCAGACGGGGGCGAGGGCGCGGCGCACGGCGGCGGCGAGTTCCTCCGGGTCGGCGCCCTCGGCGGCGTACCCCTCGCGGCAGTGGGGGCAGAAGCAGAGGGACAGCAGGTACTGCTCGCGGTCGCCGCCGAGGGGGACGCCGGAGGTCTTGTCGTGGGCGTGGAGGTGGGCGAGGCCGTACCAGCCGCAGGACTCCAGTTCGGTGCCGGCCGCGCCGGGGCGGACGGCGGCCTCGGCGGCGAGGCCGACGAGGAGGGCGCGGACGTCGGGGCGGGCGATGCAGGGGGCCCAGGGGTAGCGGTCGCCGTGGGCGTTGACGACGGAGGTCTCGGGGTGTTCGGCGCCGAGGCGGGAGTTGTGGGCGAGGACGACCCAGCTGTGGACCTCCAGGCCGGTGGCGGCGAGGGCTTCGGCGGCCCGGCCGTAGGCGTCGCCGGGGGCCCAGTCGCCGGCCGGGAAGGGGCGCAGCGCGCGGCCGGCCCAGCGGGCGGGGTCCGGCGGGTAGAGCACGGCGGCGTGTTCGGCGGTGACGACGCGGTGGGCGGGGTGGCGGGGGCTGAGGGCGCGGGTGGAGTGGTAGGCGGCGGCGAGGGTGACCTGCGCCAGGCCGAGGCCGGCGAGGAGGTCGGGGGCGGCGGGGTCCCCGTCCACGTCCCAGGGGTAGAGGAAGGCTCCGGTTCTCACGCGCCGGTCTCCTTCAGGAGGGCCCGGCCGTCGTCGAGGAGGCGGGCGAGGGCGTCGAGGTGGGCGGGGGCGGGTTCGCTGAGCGGGGGCCGGACGGGGCCGACGTCGAGTCCGCCCATCCGGACGGCCGCCTTGACGAGGGAGACGGCGTATCCGCGGCCCTGGGAACGGAGTTCGACGAGGGGCCGGTAGAAGCCGTCGATGAGCCGGCGGACGGTGGGCTCGTCGCCCGAGGCGAGGGCGCGGTGGAAGGCGAGGGCGAGGTCGGGGGCGAAGCAGAAGACGGCGGAGGAGTAGAGGTGGACGCCGAGGGCCCGGTAGGCGGGGCCGGTGAGTTCGGCGGTCGGCAGGCCGTTGAAGTACAGCAGGTCCAGGCCCTCGGAGCGGACGGCGCTGACGATCCGCTGCATCAGGTCGAGGTCGCCGAGGCCGTCCTTGAGGCCGACGACGCCGTCGGTGCGGGCGAGGGCGACGGCGGTGGCGGGGGTGAGGACCGCGTTGTCCCGCTGGTAGACGATGACGTCGAGCGGGGTGGCGGCGGCGAGTTCGGTGTAGTGGCGGAGCAGGCCCGCCTGGTCGGGGACGACGAGGTACGGGGGCATGGCGAGGAGTCCGTCGGCGCCGGCCTCCGCGGCGAGCCGGGCGTAGCGGATCGCGAGGGCGGTGCCGTAGCCGGTGCCGGCGACGACGGGGACGCGGCCGGCGGTCTCCTCGACGGCGGCGGCGACGCAGGAGTGGAACTCCTCGGGGGTGAGGGCGTGGAACTCTCCGGTGCCGCAGCAGGCGAACACGGCGGCGGCGCCCGCCTCGACACCGGCCCGGACGTGGGCCCGGAAGGTGTCGAGGTCGACGGAGCCGTCCGGTCCGAAGGCGGTGACGGGGAAGAACAGCAGGCCGTCGAGCCGGTCGGCGAGCGGGGCAGTGGTCACGGGCGCTCCCAGGGAAGTCCGTCGTGCACGTTTATGACTGTCATCCATATGCATGAACGCTGACCTCTCGCACGCTAGAACAGCCCCGATCGGCCGGTCAAGGAGCGAACCTGCCGTATCACCGAGTCTTGACGCCCCGTCGGCCCGCTCCCTAGCGTGTCCACGGATGTGAATGTCGCTCAGAATGGCGCCCTTTCACCCGCGCACGGCCCACCGGCCTTCCGGCGCACCCGTCATCCCACGACCGCTCGACGGAGGAGACCCGCTCCATGCCCGCACCCCGTACCCTCCTGCTCACCGGCGCCGCCGGCGGCGTCGGCACGCTGATGCGGGAGCTGCTGCCCGCGTACGGATACGAGCTCCGCCTCCTCGACGCCGTCCCCGTGCCCGGCGCCCCGGACGCGATCGTCGCCGATCTCGCGGACCGCGCGGCCCTGCGCGAGGCGGTCCGCGGCGCCGACGCCGTCGTGCACCTCGCCGGCATCTCCCTGGAGGCCGAGTTCGAGAAGATCGTGGCCGCCAACATCACCGGCCTGCACCACCTCTACGAGGCCGTCCGCGAGGAGGGCGTCCCGCGCGTCGTCTTCGCCTCCAGCAACCACGCCGTCGGCTTCACCCGGCGCCCCCGCGAGGGCGAACCGCCCGTCCCCGTGGACACCCCGCACCGGCCCGACACCTTCTACGGCCTCTCCAAGTGCTTCGGTGAGGACCTGGCCCAGCTCTACTGGGACCTCCACGGGGTGGAGACGGTCTCCGTCCGCATCGGCTCCTGCTTCCCCGAGCCCACCTCGGTGCGCATGCTCTCCATGTGGCTGAGTCCGGCCGACTGCGCCCGGCTGCTGCACGCGGCGCTCACCGCCGGGGAGGTCGGCCACACGGTGGTGTACGGCTCCTCGGCCAACACCCGCGCCTGGTGGGACCTCTCCACCGCCCGGGCGCTCGGCTACGCGCCGCAGGACGACTCCGAGGAGTTCGCCGAGAAGCTGATCGCCGAGAAGGGTCTGCCCGAACCCGGGAGCGCCGACGACCTGTACCTGGGCGGCCACTTCTGCGTGAACCCGCCGCGCTGGCCGCACTGAGCCCGGCGCGCGGCCGGCGCGGGGGTGGTTACTCAGGCCCGGCCGGACGATACGGGGGGATCCGGCCGGGGCCCGGGTCACGGTCGCGCTGGCGGACCGGACCCGCTCACGGTAGGCGCCCGCGAAGATCATCGCGATCCGCGGAACGCGACCCCTGTCCGGATAACGCGACCAGTGGGTGCGCGGGCGCGCACGCCGGGGCGCACACCCCCTGGGTCAGCGCCCTGCGCGCAGGGTCAGGGACGGCGGCTCCCCGAACTTCTCGCGGTAGCGGGCCGCGAACCGGCCCTGGTGCGTGAAGCCCCAGCGCCAGGCCACCTCACCCACGCTCACCTCGCCGGGCGCCGCCGCCCGCAGCTCCTCCCGCACCCGGTCGAGCCGGACCTCCCGCACGTACGCCATCGGGGACATCCCCACGTACTCCCGGAACGACTCCTGGAGGCGGCGCACGCTCACCCGGGCGAGCGCGGCGAGTTCGGTGGTCGTGAAAGGGTGCTCCGGGCGCTCGCGCACCGCGTCCATGGCGCGCTTGACCGGGGCGGGGCGGCGCGGCTCGCCAGGGTGGGCCAGGGCCTCGCGCCAGGGGTGCTCGGCGGCAAGGAGCAGCCCGTTGAGCAGCGCCTCCTGCAAGGGGCGCGCCACCAGCTCGTGCCGGGCCAGGCCGTCGCCGGCGAGGGCCTCGTACGCCACCTGGCGGGCGAAGCGCACCCAGCTGAGGCCGGGGCCGCGCGAGATGTCCAGGCGGGGCGCGAAGGTGAGCGCGCCGCGCGGCGGGGTGCCGAGCAGCCGCTCCAGGCGGTCGCGGAGTTCGGCCGCGCCGACCTTCACCGACAGGGTCCGGCAGTCCCCGGTCCAGCGGTCCAGGAAGGTCTCGCCCGCCGGGTCGAGGAGCAGCGCCTCGGCCGCCGTGGCGACGATCGGCCCCGCCCCGCCCTGGCGCATCTCCATGCGCCCGCTCAGTGGCGCGTTGACGTGGTACGCCCCCAGTTCGCCGAAGCTCATGCGCACGTCGGCCCCGCAGCTGAGGTCGCCGATGACCAGCGGCCCCAGGGCGACGGTGTCGAAGCGCGCGGCGAAGGGACGCCGGTCCCGTTCGACGACCGCCATCCGGCTGACGTAGTAGCGCGCGTCCAGTTCCTGGCGCGCCTCGTCGACGTCACGTGTCCGAAAAGAGCTCCCACCCACCACACCCACGATCCGAAAGAATATTCATATGACGGACGTGACCGGGAACGGCGGGATGCCCGTGATGGCCCGACCCGGGCCACGACCGGCCGTCACCGGGGTGGCCGAAAACGGCGAAGGTAAGGGAACGGCAAAGGCGCCCGGATCGTTAGCCCTGACATGACCGCTATGACCCCCGGCTCGAACATCCCTCTCACCGCCGTGCGCGTGGCGGTGGACGTCGCCGCGCCCGTCCGGCTCGACGTCTCGGGCCTGCTGCTCGGCGCCGACGGCAAGGTGCGCTCGGACGACGACTTCATCTTCTACAACCAGCCCTCCGGCCCCGGTGTCACCTACCGGGGCGGCGGCGGCACCGCGCCCGACGCGATCGTGGTGGACACCGGCGCCCTGCCCGCCGGCGTCGAGAGGGTGGTCGTCACCGCCAGCCCGGACGCCGCCGGCCAGACCTTCCAGGGCATCGAGCCCACGGCCACCCTGCGCAACGCCGACGACGGCACCGTGCTCGCCACCTTCACCCCGCCCCGTCTGGGCACGGAGACGGCCCTGGTCGTCGTCGAGATCTACCTGCGCAACGGCGCCTGGAAGGCCCGCGCCGTGGGCCAGGGGTACGCCGACGGGCTCGCCGGCATCGCGACCGACTTCGGCGTCAGCGTGGACGAGGAGCCGGCCGCCGCTCCCGCCGCGGCCCCCGTCACACCGGCCGCCCCGCCGGTGCCGCCCGCCCCGCCGGCGGCTCCCCCGGTGGACCCGCGGGCCGCCGCCCCCGCTCCCCCGGCCCCGGCCGCTCCCCCGGCGGCCACCGCGGCCACCGGAAAGATCAACCTGGACAAGGGCCGGGTCAGCCTCCAGAAGAACCAGACCGTCTCCCTGGTCAAGGGCGGACGCCCGCTGCTCTCCCAGGTCAAGATGGGCCTCGGCTGGGAGCCCGCCTACCGGGGCAGGGACATCGACCTGGACGCCTCCGTCATCGCGTACGGGCCGCAGCGCAACCACCTGGACAGCTGCTACTTCGGCAGGCTGTCCATCCTGAACGGGTCGATCAAGCACTCCGGCGACAACCTCACCGGCGAGGGCGCGGGCGACGACGAGGTGATCGTGGTCGACCTGGGCCGCCTCCCCGCCGAGGCCACCGGCCTGGTCTTCACCGTGAACTCCTTCTCCGGCCAGAAGTTCACCGAGGTCGCCAAGGCGTACTGCCGTCTCATGGACGCGGCCACCGGCGAGGAGCTGGTCCGCTTCGACCTGACCACGGCCGAGCCGCAGACCGGCGTCATGATGGCCAAGCTCATCAAGCAGTTCTCCGGTGAGTGGGAGATGACGGCGATGGGCGAGTTCGTGAAGTCCCGCACCGTCCGGGGCATGGTGAAGCCGGCCGCCCAGTCCCTCTGACGGAGGCGGCCGACCTCCCTCACGAGAACAGGGCGCTGTAGGCGTTGAGGGCGGGCTGGCCGCCGAGGTGGGCGTAGAGCACGGTCGAGTCCCGGCCGATCTCCCCGCGGTCCACCAGGTCGATGAGGCCCGCCATCGACTTCCCCTCGTACACGGGGTCGGTGACCATCCCCTCGGTACGGGCGGCCAGCCGCATCGCGTCGAGGGTGGCCTCGTCCGGGACGCCGTACACGCCCGCGTGGTACCGCTCGTCGAGCTCCACATCGGCGGCCGTCACCTCGCGCTCGACGCCGATGAGGGCGGCGGTGTCCCGGGCGATCCGGGTGATCTGCTCGTGGGTGGCGGCCGGCTCGGCGGAGGCGTCGATGCCGATGATCCGGCGGGCCGGGCCGCCCTCCTCGGCGAGCGCGGCGAAGCCGGCGACCATGCCGGCCTGGGTGGAGCCGGTGACCGAGCAGACGACCACCGTGTCGAAGAAGACGCCGAGCTCCCGTTCCTGCTCGGCCACTTCGTAGGCCCACCGGGCGAAGCCGAGGCCGCCGAGCGGATGGTCGGAGGCGCCGGCCGGGATCGCGTACGGCTTCCCGCCGGCCTCCTCGACCTCCCGCAGCGCCCGCTCCCAGCTCTCCTTGACCCCGATGCCGAAGCCGGCCCTCACCAGGCGCACGTCGGCGCCCGCGAGGCGGCTGATCAGGATGTTGCCGACCTTGTCGTAGACGGCGTCGGGCCAGTCGACCCAGCTCTCCTGGACGAGCACGCAGGACAGCCCGGCGCGGGCGGCGACGGCGGCGACCTGGCGGGTGTGGTTGGACTGCACGCCGCCGATGGAGACGAGGGTGTCGCAGCCCCGGGCGAGGGCGTCGGCGACGAGGTACTCCAGCTTGCGGGTCTTGTTCCCGCCGTAGGCGATCGGGGAGTTGCAGTCCTCCCGCTTGGCCCACAGCGTCGCCCCGCCGAGGTGGTGGGTGAGCCGGTCGAGGGAGTGGACCGGCGAGGGTCCGAAGAGGAGCGGACAGCGGTCGAAATCGGTGATCGGCAAGGGGTCTCCCGGGGATTGGAGGGCCGGCCGCGGACGGATTCCCGGGCACGGGGGACGGGCGGTCCCGGCGCTCCGGCGGCGGCGCGGAGGAACGGGGTACGGCTCCGGCGGCGTGCCCCGGCGGGCCGGGGCGGCGGCGCAGGAGCGGGGGGACGGCTCCGGGGCGCGGCGGCGGGCCGGCGGCGCCCCGGGTGCGCGCAGCGGCCTACGGCGCCGAGGGCGCGGGGATGCCGGTGACGTCGGCGACCTCGGTGGCCTCGTCCGCGAGCTGTTCGAGGGCCGCCCAGATCTCGGTGGTGACCCGCACCGCGGCCTCCGCGTCGCCCGCCTCGCAGGCGTCGATGAGGCGCGTGTGCAGTTCGGCGGAGCCGCAGCTGCCCGCGTCGCCGAAGAGGCGCCGCTCGACGCGCCGGATCAGCGGGGTGTAGCGGGCGATGGTGGCGGCGGCGGCGTGGTTGCCGCTGGCGATGACGAGGACCTGGTGGAGGGCGTCGTCGGCGGCCAGGGCGGTCTCGACGTCCGAGTCCCGGACGGCGGCCGAGAACCGCTCGTTGGCCTCGCGCATGGTCCGGATGCCCTCGGGGCCGAGGAGCGGCACACCGGTCCTGGCGGCGAGTTCGTGCATCACCCGCACCACCGAGGCGGCGTCGCGCACGATCCGGCTGACCGGCCGGGTGACCCGGGTGTAGCTCTGCGGCTTCGTCTCGACGAGCCCCTCGTCGCAGAGCCGGGCCAGGGCGTCGCGCACGGGGGCACGCGAGAGCCCGAGCCGTTCGGCGAGGTCGGCGTCCTTGAGCGGGGCGCCCGGGGCGAGATCGCCGCGCACGATGGCCTCGCGCAGGGACTCGTACGCCCGGTCGCGCAGCAGGGTCCGGCCCACGGGCCGCAGTGCGTCCATGGACTGACATGTTAAATGTCGGTCCATGGACTGACCAGGGTCCAACGTCCCTGGTCCGCGCGGCCGTTCAGCGGCGCGGCTGGCGCCGCCAGGGGCCGGTGATCGCCACCATGATGCCCGGATTCTGGACACAGGCGAAGAGGGTGTCGCCGTCGGGCGAGAAGACGACGCCGGTGAACTCGCTGTCGTTGAGGTCGTTGCGGGCGATCGGGTAGGTGCGGCCCGACTCGGTGGCGCCGAAGAGGTGCTGGACGCCCTCGCCGTCCTCGGCGATGACGAGCCCGCCGTACGGGGAGACGGTGATGTTGTCCGGGCCGTCGTAGGCGCCGTCCTCCTCGGGCGTGGCGTTCACGCCGAGCAGCACCTTGAGGGTGAGGGTGCGGCGCTTGGGGTCGTAGAACCAGACCTGGCCGTCGTGGGAGGCGCCCGGGGACTCCTGCCGCGCGTAGGAGGAGACGACGTAAGCGCCGCCGTCGGCCCACCACATGCCCTCCAGCTTGCGGGCGCGGGTCACCTGGTCCGGGCCGAACTGCTCGCGGACGGGGGTGGTGCGGGCGTCCCGGTCGGGCACGTCGACCCAGTCGACGCCGTAGACCGTGCCGATCCGGGTGGCCCGCGAGAGGTCGTCGACGAACCGGCCCCGGGAGTCGATGCACCGGAAGGCCTGGAGCACACCGGCGTCGTCGGCGAGGGTACGGAGCTTCCCGCGCCCGTGCTCGAAGCCGCGCGGCGGCACCCAGCGGAAGAGGAGGCCGTTGGGCTTGGCGGCGTCCTCGGTGAGGTAGGCGTGGCCGCGCCGGGGGTCGATGACGACGGCCTCGTGGTCGTAGCGGCCGAAGGCCTTGACGGGGCGGGGGTCGAGGTTGGCCCGGCGGTCGTACGGGTCGACCTCGAAGACGTACCCGTGGTCCTTGGTCATGCCGTTGACGCCGGCGAGGTCGGAGTTCTCCTCGCAGGTGAGCCAGGTGCCCCAGGCGGTGCGCCCGCCGGCGCAGTTGGTGGAGGTGCCGGCGATGCCGACCCACTCGGCGACGGTGCCGTCGCGGTGGACCTCGACGACGGTGCAGCCGCCCGCCGCGGCGGGGTCGTAGACGAGGCCCTCGGTGAGCGGGACCGGGTGGGTCCACCGGGAGCGCGGGCCCTTGAG
>NZ_JAPSIW010000839.1 GCF_031178505.1 Streptomyces sp.
GCGGAAGGGGAAGGCGTGGAGGTGCACGGCGACCTGTTCGCGTCCCTCGGTGTCGCCCGCGGCCTCGGCGGCGCGCGCCTTGGCGTCGTACTTCCGCAGCACGGCTTCGAGTTCCCCGTCGAGGGCGGCGAGTTCGGCGGCGGTGAGGCGGGGCATCCATTCGGCGCTGATGGCGGCGGAGCGCCATTCCTCCGGCCAGGCGAGCCGCTCCTCGATGAAGCGGAGGTGCAGATCGGCGCGCTGGTCGGCGACGAGGCGGCTGAAGGCGATGCCCACGGCGGCCTTCTCGGGGGCGTCGCGGAAGTCCTCGTCGCGGACGGTGATGCCCTGGGAGCTGGTGTGCCACCAGCGTTCACGACCGTCGGTGGACTGGCCGGGGGCCTCCTCGATGAGACCGTGCTCGGCGAGTTTGCGCAGGTGGTAGCTGACGAGGGAGACGGCTTCGTCCACCTGCTCCGCGAGCTGGGAGGCGGTGGCGGTACGGGCGACGAACAGCGCCCGGTACAGACGCATCCGCAGGGGGTGGGCGACGGCCTTGAGCGTGCCGAGGTCGGTGATGCGGCGGTTCTCCGAGAGGGACATGCCAGGACCCTAGAAGTGCAGGAAAAACTGCGCAACATAAATTGCGCAACTATTCTTTCGCATCTGGGTGAAGGGAAGGGCCCCCGAAGGGGCCCTTCCCTGAAACGGAACGAGGGATCAGCGCACCTCGTGCCCGGCTTCCCGCAGCGTCTCCTTGACCTGACCGATCCGCAGGTCGCCGAAGTGGAACACGGAGGCCGCGAGGACCGCGTCCGCGCCCGCCGCGACGGCCGGCGGGAAGTCGGACAGCCTGCCCGCTCCCCCGCTCGCGATGACCGGGACGGTGACGTGCTTGCGGACCGCCGCGATCATCTCCGTGTCGTAGCCGTCCTTCGTCCCGTCGGCGTCCATCGAGTTGAGCAGGATCTCGCCCGCGCCCAGCTCGGCCGCCCGGTGGGCCCACTCGACGGCGTCGATGCCGGTGCCCTTGCGGCCGCCGTGCGTGGTGACCTCGAAGGAGCCCGACTCCGTGCGGCGCGCGTCCACCGACAGGACGAGGACCTGCCGGCCGAAGCGCTCCGCGATCTCCTGGATCAGCTCGGGGCGGGCGATGGCGGCGGTGTTGACGCCCACCTTGTCGGCCCCGGCCCGCAGCAGCTTGTCGACGTCCCCGGCGGAGCGGACCCCACCCCCCACCGTGAGCGGGATGAAGACCTGCTCGGCGGTGCGGCGCACCACGTCGTAGGTGGTCTCCCGGTTGCCGGAGGAGGCGGTGATGTCGAGGAAGGTGAGCTCGTCGGCGCCCTCGGCGTCGTACAGCTTGGCCATCTCGACGGGGTCGCCCGCGTCCCGCAGGTTCTGGAAGTTGACGCCCTTGACGACGCGGCCGTTGTCCACGTCCAGGCAGGGGATCACTCGTACGGCGAGGCTCATGCCGCGTTCCTCCTGTACGCCTCGACCTCGACCTCCACGACGAGGCGGGGGTCGACGAAGCCGGAGACGATGAGCATCGTCGCGGCGGGGCGGACGGCGTCGAACAGGTCCTTGTGGGCCCGGCCGACCTCCTCCACGTCACGCGCGTGGGTGAGGTACATCCGGGTCCGCACCACGTCGTCCACGCCGAGGCCGAGCTGCTTCAGGGCGCCCAGGGCCACCTGGAAGGAGTTGACGGCCTGGTCGTAGGGGCCGCCGCCCTCGGCGATCTGCCCGTCGACCACGGAGGTGCAGCCGGAGACCAGGACCAGGCCGTTCGGGAGCTCGACCGCGCGGGAGTAGCCGAACTGCTCCTCCCACGGGGCGCCGGTGACGACCTTGCGGAGCGCGTCGGTCATGCCGAGGCCACCGCCTCCAGGGCCTCTTCGAGGGTGAAGGCCTTGGCGTAGAGGGCCTTGCCGACGATCGCGCCCTCGACGCCCAGCGGGACGAGCCCGGCCAGGGCCCGCAGGTCGTCCAGGGAGGAGACGCCGCCCGAGGCGACGACCGGCTTGTCGGTGGCCGCGCAGACGTTCTTCAGGAGCTCCAGGTTGGGGCCCTGCAGGGTGCCGTCCTTGGCGATGTCGGTGACGACGTACCGCGCGCAGCCCTCGGAGTCGAGGCGGGCCAGCGTCTCGTAGAGGTCGCCGCCGTCGCGGGTCCAGCCGCGGCCGCGCAGGGTGGTGCCGCGCACGTCGAGGCCGACGGCGATCTTGTCGCCGTGCTCGGCGATGACCTTGGCGACCCACTCGGGGGTCTCCAGGGCTGCGGTGCCCAGGTTGACGCGGGTGCAGCCGGTGGCGAGGGCGGCGGCGAGGGAGGCGTCGTCACGGATGCCGCCGGACAGCTCGACCTTGATGTCCATCGCGCCGGCGACCTGGGCGATCAGCTCACGGTTGTCGCCGGTGCCGAAGGCGGCGTCGAGGTCGACCAGGTGCAGCCACTCGGCGCCGGAGTTCTGCCAGGCGAGGGCGGCCTCCAGCGGGGAGCCGTAGGAGGTCTCGGTGCCGGACTCGCCGTGCACGAGACGGACGGCCTGTCCGTCGCGGACGTCGACGGCGGGGAGGAGTTCGAGCACGCTTCCAGACAACACAGTCACAGGGTTCCGATCCAGTTGGTGAGGAGCTGGGCACCGGCGTCACCGGACTTCTCCGGGTGGAACTGGGTCGCCCGCAGGGCGCCGTTCTCGACCGCGGCGACGAACGGCTCGCCGTGGGTGGCCCAGGTGACCTTCGGGGCGGCGAGGGTGGGGTTGCCGATCTCCAGGGTCCAGTCGCGCACCGCGTAGGAGTGCACTAAGTAGAACCGGGCGTCGGCGTCCAGGCCGGCGAACAGCTCGCTGCCGTCGGCGGCGTCGACCGTGTTCCAGCCCATGTGGGGCACGACCGGGGCG
>NZ_JAPSIW010000840.1 GCF_031178505.1 Streptomyces sp.
GACTGGGACGACCGGGTGATTCCCACCCGTGTCGGCAACAGCGAGCTCGGCTGGAAGCACTTCTCCGGTCGGCACAACATCAAGAAGTGCAAGATCGTCAATGCCGCCATCAACGGCAAGCCCGACAAGAAGAACGGCGCCCGCCTCGAGTACTGGGCCTATGCCTGGAACGGCAACCGCCGCGTGCAGGTCATCGTGATCGTCCAGTACGCCCGCAAGACCGCCGACGGACGCTACGACGCCGGCGCCGGCCAGAGGATCGGTGTCATCACCGCCTACTGCAAGGGCATGAACAGGTGCCCAGACTGGCTCAACCAGTGACATCGTTTGACGCGTGACTCCCACGTACGACGACATCGCGGAGCAGCAGGCGGACATCGTCCGCCTGCTGCTCCACCACGTTCACGCCCCCCTGCCCGATGGCCGGTTCATCCGCGGCGTCCTGCCCTCGCCGTCTCCCGCCGCAGCGGTCCGGATCGTCACCGGCCCTCGACGTGCCAGTGATCCGGGGAACTTGGTGATCTGGGAGATCCCTCTGCACACCATCGACGACCCTGAGGAGCTGGCAGGCGCGAATGACGTCCTCGGCCTCGTGCGCGCCCTGAACACCGGCACCCGGATCTTCTCCAGCAGCCGTGTCGGCACGGTGATGGGCATGACCCTCATTCAGGTGGACCCGGCGCAGGTCGCTCCCGTCGGCCCGGGAGAGTGCGACAACGCCTTCACCATCCTGCGCACCCTCACCTGCCCCTGGACCGAGGAACAGCCCGATCCGCGGTTGCGGGGATTCCTCCTCCAGGACTCCGACCGGATGCGCCTGTACGTCGACCACGAAGAGGACACCGACGTGGTCGCCGTCGACGTACGGCCGTCCGGTGCTCTGACCGCTCTGCTCGCGGCCCTTCCCGCACTGATCGGGGAAAGGGAACGGATCGTGCCGGGGGACATCGGCGACCCGCACTGCTCCCGGCTGGTCGACCTCGTGGACTGGTGACCCGTGGAGGGTTTCCCCTGTGACCGCCGCGCGGGCCGCCTCCCGGATGGGTCCGGATTCCGCGTCTCCGGGTTCGGGACGGTTCCCCATGGCTGCTTCATGCGTGGAGCGGTGTCTCCCGGTTCTTCGGGGAACCACGGCTTGCCGCTCCGGCGAAGGATCCCGCTCCTGTGGCGGCTGACGGATGAACTCGGCCCGGAAGCGAAGGCGTCCGCTGTTCTCGGAGCGCGCGAGTTTCCCCCAGCGAGGGGAGGCGTGGCGCGCGGTGGCCGCGACGACCTCGGGACAGGCGGCGATGTGGCGGCGGGGGGCCCTGATCCCGGGGTGGCTGATGCCCAGGGCGTCGAGACGGCGGCGGCGGTCGCTGGGGTGGTATCCGCGTCGGACGGCGGCGTCCCAGAGGCCGGAGCGGTGCTCGAAGCAGGCGCCGAGGGGTCTGTACGGTGAGGGGGTCTGTTCCGTAGTCGGTGGTGACGGAGGGTGTCGTCAGCCCAGGAGGATCCGGTGGCGGAGGAGAGGGAAGCTCGCGCGGCTGTCCTGTCCCAGATAACTGTTCGGAACGAACGCGCTTTCCCCGTCCCGCTCAACGGTAGGCAGCCGCCTCTATGGCGTGCACGGAAGTCCACTGATCGGCTCGGAGGTCTCATGCCCCTGCAGATGGAACTGGTCGCGATAACGCTGGACTGCCCTGATCCGCTGGCTCTGGCGGCGTTCTATCAGCAGGCCACCGGCTTTGAACCACACCCGAAGTCGGACGCCGAGTTCGCCGGTCTCAACCGTGAGGACGGGCTCTTCATCGGCTTCCAGCGGGTCGAGGACTACCGGGCTCCGAGTTGGCCTGGCGCGATCGTCCCCCAGCAGCTTCACATCTGCTTCAAGGTCGCGGAGAGCCTGGACGAGGCCGAGGCCCGGCTGCTGGAGCTGGGTGCGGGCAAGCCGGATCATCAGCCGCATGGGGACAAGGCGCGGGTCCTCACTGATCCTGCTGGGCATCCCTTCTGCATCGTCACGCGCTGATCGCCGGGTTCACGAGGGCTTCGACCTGTTTGGCTGTGGCGGTGATGGTGGTGCTGAGCCGGACATGTCGCGTGAAGCACAGCGGTGCGGAAGGCTGGGGAGTCACTGTTGCAAGCGGTTTGCTTGCAATAGTTAGCGGAGTGATGCATTGTGGAGGCATGGCATCGCTCAACGTCGGCAGTCTCGGGGAGTACCTGCGCGAGCAGCGGCGCAGTGCGCAGTTGTCGCTGCGGCAGCTCGCCGATGCCGCGGGGGTGTCGAACCCGTATCTGAGCCAGATCGAGCGCGGGCTGCGCAAGCCGAGCGCGGAGGTGCTCCAGCAGGTCGCCAAGGCGCTGCGGATCTCCGCCGAGACGCTGTACGTGCGGGCCGGGATTCTGGATGCCGAGCGGGACCGGGACGAGGTCGAGACGACGGCCGTTCTCCTCGCCGATCCGACGCTCACCGAGCGGCAGAAGCAGGTCCTGCTCCAGATCTACGAGTCCTTCCGCAAGGAGAACGGGTTCGTGGCCGGCCCGCGGGACGCGGAGCGGGTTCAGGACGAGCAGGGGGGCGACGAAGCCCCCGGCGGTGCGCCCGGCGGTGCCCGCGACGACGTGCTCGACGGCGTGCGCGGCGACGTGCCCGTCGACGTACGTGAAGACGCGCTCGACGACAGCTCCATACGCGGCCCGCGCGCGGCCGACGCGCGCACCCGCAAGACCGGCGGCGACGACGCCGCCCCGCGACGGACGGCCGGGTAGGCACAGGCCACCGGCCGCCGGCCCCGCGCGGGAGACCCGTACAACGCCCGACAACTTCCCAACCGAACGTGATCCGGGAGGACCGTCACCATGGCCATCACCGACGATCTGCGCAAGACCCTCACCGACCCC